>DAOTMJ010000051.1 GCA_035450225.1 Candidatus Hydrogenedentota bacterium | reverse complement strand
TCCACAACAGGGTCGGCTGGAATTACCGCATGACCGAAATGCAGTCCGCCATCGGTCTCGCGGAACTCGACCGGATGGACGACTGGAACATGCCGCGCCGACGCCGCAACGCGGGCATCCTGCTCGAGGAACTGGCGGACATCCCGCAAATCCTGTACTTGCCCGTGGATACGCCCGAACGCCGGAACGGCTGGTACGTGTTCCCTATCACGCTCGACATTGACCGGATGCGTTGCGACATCACGAAGTTTCTCGAAGCGCTTGGAGCGGAAGGCGCGCCGTGCTGGAAAGTTTTCTGGCCGCAGTGCCACACGGAGCGCGCGTTCCAGGAACACAACGCTTTCGGCAATTCCGGATTCCCCTTCAAGAGCAAGGAATACGCGGACGCGGCGTCCGTGGACTACACGCGCGTGGACGTGCCCAACGCCATCTGGCACCAGTCGCGCACGTTCATCACGTTTATCTTTCCAACGTACGAAGAACATCACATGCGCGGCATCGCCAAGGGCATCAAAAAAGTCATCGCGGCCTATGCGAAATAGGAGGAGATCCAAGACATGAAGACAAAATGGGGTGTATGGGGATCGGCGGGAATTGCGCGGCGGCGGACGATTCCCGAAGGAATCGCGATGGCGGACAATGCGGAATTGGCGGCCGTATACGACATAAACGCCGAGGCGAATCGCGAAGTGGCGGAGCAATTCGGCGCAAAGGCATGCGCGACGGAAGACGAATTGCTGGCTTCCGGCGCAGACGTTGTCTATGTGGCCACGCCGGCATACCGGCATTGCGATGAGGTCATTCGCGCGGCGGAGGCGGGCAAGCATGTGTTGTGCGAGAAGCCGCTCGGCATGACGGTCGAGGAAGGCGAGCGGATGATCGCGTCGTGCGCGGCGCACGGCATGAAACTGGGCGTCGGGTTCATGATGCGGTTTCACGCGCAGCACCGCGCGGCGCTTCAACTCGTGCAGGAAGGACGCCTCGGAACGCCGGTGCTGGCGCGGGCACAGCTTTCGTGCTGGTATCCGCCGATCGAAGGCGCGTGGCGGCAAGATCCAAGGCTAGGCGGCGGCGGCAGCCTGATGGACATGGGCGGACACTGCATAGACCTGCTTGAAATGTTTTTCGGACCCGTCGCGAGCGTCTTCTGCGCAACCGGCCACCTTGTCCAGGATTACGCGAGCGAAGATACGGCCGTGGTTTTGCTCGATTTCGCGTGCGGCGCGAAAGGCGTCGTGGATTGCCTGTTCAACGTGCCGGACGCGAGTTCGAAAAACCGGCTTGAATTGTACGGATCGAAAGGCAGCATCCTTGCCGAAGGCACCATCGGCCAGGGCGAAATCGGCCAGATGACGGCATTTCTGGAAGAAACCGATAAGGCCTACGAAGCCACCCAGACGCGCGGCGCCGACGACGGCCATGCGATAGCGCCGTTGCCGTTGAACATGTACCGCGCCGAAGTCGAGGCCTTCTCGCGCGCGGTGTTGGCAGATTCCGCGCCGCCCATCGGCGGCGAACTGGGACTCTGGAGCCAAAAAGTTCTCGCGGCGTGTTACGAATCGGCGGCGTCGGGACGCCGCGTAGTGATTACTCCCTAACGTGGGCAAAGCCCATGTCAGGAAATTTCAGGCGCGATGGCGGCGACGATGACAATACAGGACGGGTATGTTTACTCGATGCGGATGTGGGCCGTGACGACTTCGGCGATGATTTCGGCTTTGCGCTGCATGGCGTCGAGGAACATGTGGCATTGATCCGAGTAAGCGTCTATGCCGCCGCGCAGCCGTTCGGCCACGGGGATGTAGATCAGGCCCTGTTCGCGGCAGAGATCCCGCACCAGGCGGTTGTATATCTCCACCGCCCACGCGTAACTTTCGATATCGGCGATAGCGCCGGAAAAGCCGGCGTTCATGCGCCAATTGAAGAAGTCCTTTTCCGTTTGGCTCATGATTTCGGCCGCGGGACAGGCGAAACTGCACACGGCCATTTGAACGCCGGCCGCTTGGACGCGCGACGCCATTGTCCGCAGGTTGGCGATGATGCCCTCGCGCAGCCGCGCTTCCATTTCCGGTTCGGAAAGCATGAGCAGGCGGTTGAATCGGTTGCGGAGAAACGACGATTTTCGGCCGATCCATTTCAATGTTTTCAGGGGTTCGGCGGCGGCTGATTTCGGAATGATCCAGTCCTTCAAATCGTTCAGGTCGTTTACAAGGTTGTAGTGGACGATCAAATCCGGTTGCAGGTTCAAATAATCATCGAACCGCTCGGTTTCCCCGAAAGAATTCAGCGCGAAAATGCCGGCGTTGACGACTTCGATTCGGTCCGTGCCGAGCCTCTTTCGAACCTCGCGTTCCATAATCGCGGGATAGGTCAGATCGTTTCGCGGTCCCTCGGCGGTGGTCGAACCGCCGATGCACACTATTCGGTAGATCCCCGCGGGTTTTGGAAGCGCAATCTCGTCCCCGCGGAAACCCTGCGCGTTCGTCCAGAAGATGTACGGATCGTCCCGATAGACGTGCGGGCGGAATTTCTTCCATAACACATCCCATATCGAATCGCGCACGAACACCGCGACGGCGTTGTTTTCTCCCCCCACCGGAACGAAGGTGAACTCGAACACGTTCAGGGAACCGTCCGCACGGGGAAGGGGATAGTCGCGCGTCTGGCGGTTTTTCCCGGAGACGGCGGCCAGGAACGCATTTGCGGCATCCTGCCGTTCCGTTTCCGGAAACGAGTCCTGGATCGGCGCGCCCGTCTTGATGCGGGAAGCGAATTCTTCAACCGAGGCGGAATGGCCGTCCGGATAGACGGCCTGCACGATGCCCCGGTCATTGCACAGGAAAATGGTTTCGGAACGCTCCGCGGCGAGGCGCATGCGCCCTTGTTCGTCGCGTCCGGCAAACTCGCCGCGTGCCGGCAATTCCTTCGGCGCGAAATCCGGCGGCGGCGGCGCCGGCGTGGCCTGCAGGACGGCAAGGTTTCGGGCGTATCCCTCGGCCATGCGTTTGTCGCCGTACGCCCGGGCGGCCTGTTCGACGCGGGGCATACGGTAGCGTTCCCACGCCTCCAACGCAAGGCACGCGACCGTGAGCCAAAGCAGCGCCCCGGAAAACCAGGCCGCCATGCGTCCGGCGGTTCTCATTGACGTTTCCCTGTTCGCGGCGCGCGGAAAAGGCAAACCGGAAAATTACAAGACAATCTGCTGCTTTTCGGCATCGAACCGGGCCACTTTGTTATTGCGCAAGGCGAGCGTGCCCATCTGCAGGGCCGTTTGGACGCGGAAGGCGAGGTCCATCGGACTCCATGTGGCGGGATTGCCGGCGCGCGCGCAATCAATGAAATTCTTGAAATGGGCCGTGGTGTCTTCCGGAGCCTCGATGGGGAAGCGTTGTGGTTCTTTCTTCGATCCGTCCGCGGGAATGAACACAATCTCCTTGTCCTGAACCGTGAGCGAACCTTCCCAGCCCCGGATGACGGGCACGCGGCCCGGCGCGCCTCGTCCGCCGGTGGCCTGATAATCGTTGCCCTGGGTGCCGAGAACGGCGACGGTGATCTTTTCCGGATAATCAATGAGCATGTTGAAGGTGTCGGGGACCTCGCGTTCCTCATAGCGGAACTTGCCGCCGGTCGCGACGGCCATGGCGGGCATGCCGACGCCGAGCATGTAGACGACCGGCGTCAGGCTGTGCGGAAAGAGGTCCGTCGAGGGGCCGCCCGCGTAATCTTCGTACATGCGCCAGCGGAAATAACGGCTCACGTCGTAGGGCCGCTTGGGCGCGTCGCCGAGGAAAGCGTCCCAGTCGAGATCCGGCCCCGGTTTCACGTTCGGATCGTCAATCGGCATGCCGCGCTCGCCCCAATCGCCCACGCGGAAATAACCGCATTCGGCGTGTATCGGCTGGCCGATAAGACCCTCCTCGATCAGTTTGCGCATTTGCCGCCATGCACTGTCCGACATGCCCTGCGCGCCAATCTGCACCACCCGGCCGGTCTTTTTGACTTCTTCGGCCAGTGTTTTGGTCAGATCGAATTGCCGCCAGTGGGTGACGGGCTTTTCGCAATAGACGTCCTTGCCGGCGCGAATCGCGTCGAGCGCCTGATACCCGTGCTGATGATCGGGCGTCGCGATGCACACGAGATCCACGCGGGGATCGGCGAGCATCTCGCGATAATCCATGTACGCCTTGGCGTTGTATTTTTTAGCGGCGCGATCGAGACGGCCCCGGTACGTGTCGCAGACGGCGACGATTTCCACGCCGCCGCCGTTGTCCTTGAGCCAATCCAGGATTTGCATGTGGCCGCTCCCGCGCCCGCCGCAGCCGATCTGCCCCACGCCCAAGCGCTCGTTCGGACTTTTCGACACGGCATGCGCCATGCCGTGCGCCGCCACCAGCGCCATGCCGGCCGCGCCGCCCATGAACTGCCGACGCGACAAGCCCGTTCCTCGCATTTCTTTTTTCTGCATACCGGCAAACCTCCTTCGATTGATTGAATCCCGCCGCGGGCATCCCGCCTGATTCACTCTAAACTTATTTCCATGCCGACCGCAAACGGCGCGAATCGCGCCGCCGGCTTTGACATTGCGGCCAGGCCGCCTTACGATGTTCCTCAAGCGGTCCGGCTGCCCAAACGCAGTCAGGGATGCGATTTTCTTGTTTGCAACGTTCATGCATGGTGCGTGGAAGGCGCAAACAAAGAAACCTTTTGGGTGGCGGATTTTCGATTGTGGTGGAGGCAAAGACGTGGCATCGAAGTGGACGTTGTTCGGAGCGGGCGTTGTGTGGATGGCCGGACTGATTTGCCCGCAGGCGGGCGCGGGAGACCTGAAAGTGGATTACGACCTCAAATTGTGGTATCCGGCCCCGGCGGCCGAGTGGAACCAGGCGCTGCCCATCGGCAACGGGCGCATGGGCGCGATGGTGTTCGGCTTGCCCGGCGAGGAACGCCTGCAACTGAACGAATGCACGCTCTGGACGGGCGGCCCGCACGATTACACGAATCCGGACGCGGCGAAATATCTTCCCGAAATGCGCCGGCTCATTCTCGAAGGCAAGGAAAACGAGGCGGAACGGCTCGGCGGCGAACATCTCATGAGCATTCCAGCGCGCCTGCAATCCTACCAGCCGCTGGGCGATTTGATCCTTTCGTTTCCCGGACATAAAGACGCCCGCGAATACCGCCGCGAACTCGACATCGCCCGCGCGCAGGCGAATGTGTCCTATCGCGTGGGCGACGCGTTGATCCAGCGGGAGATTTTCGCGTCCTACCCGGACAACGTCATCGTGGTGCGGATGACGTCCGAACGGCTCGGTCGTTTTTCCTTCGATGCGATCCTGTCCAGTCCCCATCCCGGCACGCAAACCCGTGCGGACGGCGAAAACGGCCTGCTGATGATTGGCCGGCTCGGTCCGCGCGCGGGCGACAAGAAAGGCAATGCCGTGTGGGGCGGCGAAGGCCTGGCATTCGCGACAGCCCTGCGCGCCGTCATCGAGGGGGGGACGGTTGCGGCAAAAGACGACCGCATCGAGGTGCGCCGGGCCGACACGGTGACGCTGTTATTGACAAGCGCCACCAGTTACACGAATTACCGGGACGTTTCCGGCGATCCCGTCGCGCGGGTTCAGGCGCAAATGGGCGCCGCCGCCGCGAAGACCTTCGACACGCTGCGCGACGCACACCGCGAGGACTATATGCGCCTCTTCAACCGCGTCACGCTCGACGTGGGCCGGACGCCGCCCATGTACCGCGCAACCGACGAGCGCATCAAGACATTCAAAAACGGCGACGATCCGCACCTCGCCGCGCTCTATTTCCAGTTTGGGCGCTACCTGCTGATTTCGTCGTCGCGCCCCGGCGGCCAGCCCGCCAATCTCCAGGGCATTTGGAACGATCAACTCGAACCGGCTTGGGGCAGCAAATGGACCACGAACATCAACACGGAGATGAATTACTGGCCCGCCGAAACGACGAACCTGTCCGAATGCCACGAGCCGCTGTTCCGCATGCTCGAAGATCTCCACGTCACCGGCGCGCACACCGCGCAGGTCAACTACGAATGCCGGGGATGGGTGCTGCACCACAACACGGACCTGTGGCGCGCCGCCGCGCCCGTGGACGGTCCGTGGGGCATTTGGCCGATGGGCGCGGCGTGGCTGTCGCAGGACTTGTGGGAACATTATGCGTTCACGGGCGACGTGGAATTCCTTCGCAATCGCGCGTATCCCATCATGAAAGACGCCGCGCAATTCATCCTCGATTTTCTCGTGCCCGCGCCGGAAGGATCGCGCTTCGCCGGAAAACTCATCACCGTGCCGTCGCATTCGCCCGAAAACCGGTATGAAAAGCCGAACGGCGAAAAGGCCGTGCAGACGTACTCGGCCACGATGGACACGATGATTATTCACGACCTGTTCACCAACTGCATTGCCGCCGCCGAAACGCTCGGCATGGACGACGATTTCCGCAGCACCCTGCGCGAAACCCTCGGAAAACTCGTGCCGCTGCAAATCGCCGCAGACGGCCGCCTCCAGGAATGGGTCGAGGACTACAAGGAACCCGAACCCGGTCACCGTCACATGTCGCACATGTTCGGCGTCTATCCCGGACGTTGGATCACGCCCGAATCCACGCCCGATCTGGCACGGGCCGCGCGCCAATCGCTCGATACGCGGCTCGCGCACGGCGGCGGCGGCACGGGGTGGAGCCGGGCGTGGCTCGTCGGACTCTTCGCGCGCCTCGGCGACGGCGACGAGGCGTTCAAGCATCTCGCCCAACTTTTCGACCGCTGCACGCTGCCCAACCTGTTCGACAACCACCCCCCGTTCCAGATAGACGGCAACTTCGGCGCCACCGCCGGCATCGCGGAAATGCTTCTCCAGAGTCATGACGGTGCGATCCATCTGCTGCCCGCGCTTCCCAAGGCATGGCCCGACGGCCGTGTAACCGGTCTCTGCGCCCGCGGGGGATATGAAGTGGACATCACGTGGAAAGACGGCTGTCTCGCACAAGCCGTCATTCGCGCCCGAAACGCGGGGGACTGCAAGGTTCGCCATGCGGGCAAGACGGCGGAGTTCAAGGCAAAGGCCCAAGGCGTTTATACAATAACGCCCGAATTGAATGTCGAGGAGAATTGACGAATGAACAGGTGTGCGTTGCATGGAATACTGGTTGTGTTGGCCGCGATGTCCTTCCCGGTTGGCGCGGAAGAGCCCCCGGCCATTTATGTGTCGCCCGAAGGAGACGACGCCCATACCGGCGTGGAAGAAAAACCGTTTCGGACGATTGCGCGCGCGCAGGAATCCGCGCGCGCCTTGGCCGCTTCGACGAACCAGGGCGTGACGGTGTTTCTGATGGACGGAACCTTTGTGCTGGAAGAGACATGGCGGCTGGATGCGCGCGACGCCAACACGACGTACCGGGCGGCGGACGGCGCGCGGCCGGTCGTGAGCGGCGCAAGGGCCGTCACGGGCTGGGCGCCGGATGAAAACGGCCGATGGAAGGCGCGGGTCGAATGGGCCGATTTCCGGCAATTGTATGTAAACGGCAAACGGGCGCAACGCGCGCGCGGTCCGGCGCCCGAAAACACGGAGCGCTTTGGCGATCTCCAGTATTTCGACGGCGACGCGGGGCATTTTTTCCCCGATGAAAAGATGGCGTCGTGGCGCAATCCGTCCGACATCGAACTGGGCTATTACAATTCGTGGGCGCACATGATTTGCAAAGTGCGGTCCATCACAGCGGAAAACGGCCGGGCGCGCGTCTCGATGCTGCAACCGTGGTTCATGCTGGCGTCGCGCAAGGAGGGCGTCCAGGCCACCACGCCGGCCTATGTCGAAAATGCGCTCGAACTTCTGGACGAACCCGGTGAATGGTATTTCGACAAGCCCGCGCGCACGCTCCATTACCTGCCGCGCGACGGAGAAGACATGGCCGTGGCCAAGGCCGCCGTGCCCGTTCTCGAAACGCTCGTCGAGGTCCGGGGAACCCTGGGGCAACCCGCGGCGAACATCCGGTTCGAGGGCATCACGTTCGCGGATGCCACATGGTTGGGACCGAACCGCATCGGCCACATTGACGAGCAGGCCAATTTCACGTTCGCCGCGACGAATATCTTCGAGCGCGACGGCAACCTTGTCAATGTGCACAACGAATATATCAAGAGTCCCGCCAACGTCGTTGTGCATGCCGGACACGGCATCCATTTCGAGCATTGCACGTTCACGCGGCTGGGCGGCGCGGGACTCGACTTGGAAACCGGATCGCGGGACACCGTGGTTTCGCGATGCCGCTTCTTCGATATCGGCGGCAGCGCCATCCAAATAGGCGATGTGCTGGCGCCGGACCACCATCCGGACGATCCGCGCTTGATCGTCCGGGGCAACCGGATCCTGAACTGCGAGATTCACGATATCGGCGTCGAGTACCAAGACAGTATCGGCGTGTTTGCGGGTTATGTGTGCGACACGATCATCGCCCACAACCACATCCACGACCTGCCCTACAGCGGCGTGTCCGTCGGATGGGGTTGGGGCGAGGCGGACGCGGGCGCGGGCGGCTATGCGATACCGTATAAATACGAGTCGCCGACGCCCGCCGCGAACAACCGCATCGAGTACAACCATATCCACGATGTCATGCTCAGGCGCAACGACGGCGGCGGCATCTACACGCTCGGCAACCAGCCCGGCACGATCATCCGCGGCAACCACATCCACGACAACACGGTCGGCGGCGGTCCCGGCGGCATTTACCTCGACGAGGGAAGCGGATTCATCGAGATTACCGGAAACTGCGTCTACAACGTGGCCACGCCCATGAACTACAACAACCGTTGCCAGAACCGCATCGAAACCTGCCGCGAGCACGACAACTTCTTCGGCATTGCCCCGGGGGAGGAAGGATTTCCCGAGGCCATCGCGCAACGCGCGGGCATCGAAAAACTTTGATGTTTTGAAAAGGGCCGTTCCGGGTCCGTTCATTGCCTGACGGGCAGGATGAGGGCGCTCGGATATGCTTTGCCGGCATGAACGGCGTTGTGGGCGGTGCGCATCGCGGTCTTGCCGGGGAAATCGTCCCCGTTGTTGGGATTGACCTCGTAGCGCGGATAGTTGCTGCTGGAAATCTGCACGCCGATGCGGTGGTTGGTGTTGAAAATCCAGCTGGTGCTCCAGAGATCGATCGTGATTTCGAACACATCGTCCGGCGAGGCGGGTGGCGGCGCGGGGGAATCGAAGCCGTTGCGAAACCTGAGCCGTTGAATGCCGTCGAGGATCAAGATTTCCCGGTCGTCGCCCGGGGGAAAAATGTCCACAAGCTTGGCCGTGAAATCGGTGTCGGGCGCGTCCGTGGAGACGAACAATTTCACGGAGACGCGGCCGGTCGCTTCGATCGGCGCCGCCAGAGGCGGCGTGGCGAATTTCAGCACGTCCCGGCGGTTTCGGTTCGTCTTGCGTTGATCGTGCGGACCGGCGGGCATGAAGAGGTTGCCGCCGCCGTCCGTGCGCAAGGGGTTCAGCGGATTGAACTCGTAGTCGAACCGCACGGATTCGGTGTTCGGTTCCGGCAGGAGCGCCCCTCCCGGCGCAAGGTGAAACGGCGTGGCGGTTGTTGGGAACGGCGGCCAGTCGTTGGCGGTGCGCCATTCGTTGCCCGGCGCGTTGGGATCGCGATCGTCGCCCATCGTGTAATACCACACGGCGGGCTGGTCCATGATCCCGTTCGGTTCGCCTTTCATCCAATAGTCCATGAACTGCCGTTCGATTTGACCAATGTCCAGGTCGCGGCGGTTCGGATTGGGCTTGTAATCGCGGTCATCCCTGCCGTTGTGCACCGCGAAACGCATGATCAGTTTCTGGTTGCCTTTGGCGCCCGGGCCGCCGTTGTATTGGCGTGACATGAAGTTGTTTATCGTGCCCTGGAGGAATATGTCGAACCATCCGCCGATATGGATGGCGGGCGCCGTGATGTCGGGCGCCTTGGTTTCCGCGTCGTAGTGGGTCCAGAATTCATCCCAGCCGGAATGCCCCTTGTAAATGGGCGTGCTTTCGCGAAGGCTCAGAACAGACAGCCAGGTGTCGGCCAGATTCTTTTTCCACACGCCGCCCTGATACGCCAAGTTATGGTAGAAGTTGGACGGGGCTTCGACGATGATCTGACAGGCAAGGTCGCGCGTGGCGGGGGCCAGCAGAACCTGGGTGATGCCGAGAGCCGACTCGCCCACCGTGGCGATCTTCCCGTTGCACCAAGGCTGGCTCTTGATCCACGCCACGGTCTCGGCGCCGTCCTGCTTGCCGTCGCGCCAGCCGTCGGCGAAAAAGATGTTACGGTCGCCTGTGCTGCCCCCGATGCCGCGCACGTCTTGGAAAACGAACGCATAACCGCGATCGAGATACCGTTCCGCCCGCCGCATCCCCTGCGAACGGGGATAGGTTGTACGCGACAAAACCACGGGCCACGACGGCCCGCCTTCCTTGGGCAAATAATAATCCGTGGCCAGCAAGGTTCCGTCGGCCATTGGAATCTTCAGCATTCCGTTGGGAACAACGAACGCGAAGACAGGAAAGGAAAAAAATACGAGGCCGAAAAACGCGAGTGAACGAGTCCGACTCGTTCGGGCAGAAATCCCCATAATACTTTCTCCAACGCCGCCCCAAAAGGGGCTTTACTGCTTTTACAACCAATTAAGATAGCGCGCATCCACACGGGTGTCAATTTTCCGTTGTTTGAAATGAAAAACATCGTTCGCCGGGGCGCCATGGGACCATGGGGTTTTTCCCCGAGAGACGGTAATCGGAGTTGTTTGTTCCAATACGGACGGCTTTGCATCGGTCTTGTGCGCGCCGATAGACTAGCGGGCATTATGACGTTGCGGGACTCGACGCCGTTGCGCGAAGGGCTTGTCCATGGCCTTGTGTTGCTGCTCTTGCTGGGGGCGGCGTTTCCGGGCGTATTTCTGCGGGGGGAGGCGGCGTTTCCTTCGGATATTCTGTACGAGTGCCGTCCGTGGAAAGCGCATGCGCCGCAGGGGTTCGCGCGGTCGCAAAATTATCTCATGTCGGATCCGCTGTCTGCGTTCCTGCCCTTTTATCATGTGTCGGAATGGGCGCTCGACGCGGGGGAATGGCCCCTGTGGAATCCGCACGAACTGGCGGGGATGCCGCTGCTCGCCAATTGCCAGAGCGCGGTGTTCTATCCGCCGCGGCTGCTGTTTCGCGTGTTGTCGTTTCCGGCGGCTATCACGGTTTTCGTGCTCTTGAAATTGTGGCTGGCGGGAATGGCCGCGTACTTGTGCGGACGCGGCTTGCGCCTGAACGCGGGCGCGGCGCGCCTGTTTTCGGTCGCGTGGATGCTAAGCGGCTATGTATTCATCTGGGCGTACTGGCCGGTGTCCGATGCGGCGGCATGGTTTCCGATCGTGTTCCTTGGCGCGGAGTGGGCGCTGGAAAGCCGGTTCCGGCGCGCATTCTGGACGACGGCCATCGGCGGCACGCTGATGTTCCTCGCGGGCCATCCCGAATCGGCTTTCGTGCTGAACGTGTGTCTTGCGATATACATGGTCTTTCGACTGGCGCTTGCGCGCACCGGGGGGATTTTGAAGCCGCTGGGTGTGTGGCTGGGCGGCTGGCTCGTCGCGTTGATCGTGTGTGCGCCGCAATTGCTGCCGTTTCTCGAATACGTCGTAAACAGCACGCCGCCGGGCGCGGGCGCGCACGCGAATTTCGGGCCTCATCCGGGGTTGCCCGCGCGCGCGCTTGCGAGCCTTTGGATCCCCCGGTTTTTCGGCACGACCCTCGAACGAAACTACTGGGGCGAACTCGACATGAACCGTTTCGTGATGGGCTATGCGGGCCTGCCGGTTTGGATCGTCGCGGCGTTGCTGCTGGCGCGCCCGGCCATGGACCGCCGGATGCGCGCGCGCGCGATCGGCCTTGCGGCGGTCGCCGCGATATGCCTGTTGCTTGCATTTGAAGCGCCCCCGTTTGCCCTGCTGCATGCGTTGCCGGGTTTCAACCTTGTCAAGCGGACCTACTATGTTGGATTTGCCGTTTTCGCCTTGCCGCTGTTGGCGGCGACGGTCCTGCAGGCATGGCTCGAAGGCCGTCCCCGCCTGCGCGATTTGGCGTGGTGCATGGCCGCTTTCGCGGGAATCCATCTCACGACATGGCTTGTCTATCGGTTCTTCGCGCCGCTGGTGCGGATGTTGAAGATGGAGGATTACGTGACCGGCCACTGGATGGTGTGCGCCGCCGCCGGACTCGCGACGATGCTCGTTCTCGCGGCGGCCGTAAGGATGAAACGGCCAAGGGCCGCGACGGCCCTTGTCGCGTTGCTGGTGGCGGCGGATCTCCTGATGGCGTGGCGGGGGATCAATGTCACGACGCCGCGGTCTCTGTGGTATCCGGACACGCCCCTGACCCGCTATCTTCAGGCGCTTCCCGGACCGTGCCGCGTGGGATTGCTCGAGGGGATGGTGCCGCCGGGATTCATGACGCCCTACGGAATCCAGGACATCAACGGTTATGACGGTATTTACCCGGAGCGCGTCATCCGCCTTCGACAGACTCTCAAGACGGACGCATGGAACGCCATCGAGCCGGTGTACAACGTCACGCATTACCTTGTCAATCCGGAGGCATGGCGTTACAACGCAATGGCCGGGCCGCCCATTCCCCTGCACGAATCCGGCCGCTTTGAACGGCTGGATACGATTGACGGGCTGGAAATTTATAAAAACAACCGCGTGCTGCCGCGCGCCTTTCTAACAGACAAAGCGCGCATCGTTCCGGACACGAACGATCTCTTTGCGATTTTGCGCGATCCCGGGTTCGATCCGCGCGGCGAAGTGTTGCTGCCGGAACCGCCCGACATCGCGTTGCCGGAAGATCGGAACGGTTCGACCGGCACGGTCCGGATCGTTCATTACGGCACGACGCGCGTGGAAATGGAAACGGACGCGCCCGGGCCGCGCGTTCTGGTGCTCGGCGACGCGTATTATCCGGGCTGGACCGCGACGATTGACGGCGGCCCCGTCCGAATTCTGCCTGCCTATTATGCGTTTCGCGCGGTGTCGGTTCCCGGGGGACGGCATACGGTCGTGTTCCAGTACAATCCGGAGAGTTTTCGTCTGGGCATGGTCCTGTCCGTGTGCGCGATGCTGTTGGCGGGAATCCATGTATCGCGCCGTCTTATGGTATGATGGCTCGCGGTTTAGCGCGAAGAGGGAGGTACACGCATGAGCACAAGAGATCCGAGTGGCCGGGGTCCACTGTATGTCGGGCCGAAGGGAGCGCCGTTCCAATGGCCGGCCCTGCCGCCGCGCGCCAAGACGCTGGGCTGCCTGATGGTCCTTGTCGTGGCGTTGCCGCTGGCTTTCGCCGCCTCGATTTTCGATTACGTCAAGCCGAATGAATTCGGAATCAAGGAAGTCAAGATCGGCATGGACCGCGGCGTTCAGGAACGCGTTTACGGTCCGGGTTATTGGTTTGTAAAACCGTTTGGAATGGAAAAGATGCACCATTTCCCGCGGCAGGTGCTGGTCTTGGAACTGTCCCTTGCGGAAAGGGCGCCGGACAAATCGTTGGCGTCGCATTCGTATTCCCGCGCCGCGAAGATTCAGACGTCGGACGGCTTTTTCGTGGATGTGGACGTGACGATTTTGTACCGGATCGTGGATCCGTACAAATTGATGACGACACTGGGGCCGGGCCTGCTTTATCTCAACAACGGCATCCTTCCCAAGGCGGAACCCATCCTCAAGCAGACGTTGGGCGAACTGAAAACCGAGGATTTCTACAACAGCCCGTTGCGCGTGAAGAAAACCGAAATGGCCAAGACGCTGCTGGATGCGGAAATCGCCCCAAAGGGCATGAAAGTGGACCAGGTGTTGATCCGCTATTTCAAGTACAGCGACGAAATCCAGAAGAACATCGAGGCCAAGAAATTGCAGGATCAACTGGTGTTCAAGAACCAGGCCGAAGCCAAGGCCAACACCGAAGAGGCGGCCATCAAGAAGGCCATGCAGGAAGGCGAGGTTTTCGTCAAACTGGAATTGGAGGGCGGCGAAGCCTACAAGACTGAGAAGGCCGCCGAAACCGAACTGTACACGCGCCGGAAAGGGGCCGAGGGCAAACTGCTCGTGCAGACAGCCGAGGCCCAAGCGACCGAATGGAAAAATGCCGCCATGCAGTTGGGCGGCTACGATCGCAAGGTGGCGCTCGAAATGGTCAAGGTGCTCGAGGGGATCGATCCCATCGTCGTGCCGTGCGGGGGCGATCAGGGCGTCAATCCGCTCGCGCTGGATTCCGTGCTCGACATGTTCGGCGTCAAGGTGGACTCGGGCGCCTCAACGGGGCCGCCGCCGGCCCTTCCCCCGCCGCTGGAACCGTCCGGGGCGCCGTCGGCCGGCGAGAATGCACCGACGATGGCCGAAACCCCGGCGTCCGCCGTTCCGGCGGAAGGAGGCGTCCAATGAAACACGCACATGCCCTTCGCCTTATCGCCGCGGCGGTATTGGTGGCCTGCCTGGCGGGTTGCGTTCCCCGTTCGACCGGTCCGACCGAGGTTGGCGTCCGCACGCGCAAGTTTCCGCTGATGGGCCCGAAAGGCGTCGAAAACCGCGTGTACCCGCCGGGTTCGACATACTTCTTCGTGCCTTTCTTCAATGACTGGAACACGTTCGACACGCGCCTGAACACGCTCGAAATGAGCGGCGTCAACACAAAAGGCGACCGGCGCTGGGGCGACGACCTGCTGTTCAAGACCGTGGACGGCAACGACATCAGCCTCGACATCATCGTTT
The DNA here is from genome assembly GCA_035450225.1 of Candidatus Hydrogenedentota bacterium. Taxonomy (NCBI): domain Bacteria; kingdom Pseudomonadati; phylum Candidatus Hydrogenedentota; species Candidatus Hydrogenedentota bacterium. The sequence goes on along the minus strand of DAOTMJ010000051.1, from coordinate 9,604 downwards.
CGTGGCGGATCGATCCCGAGAAGGCGCCCATGATCCTTCAGGAAGTCGCGACGAACATGGACGAACTCAAGGAAAACATCATTCGCGCGGTCACGCGCAGCAAACCCCGCGATGTGTTCGGCGAACTGAAGACCGAAGACTTCTATCTGGCCGAAAAACGCAGCGGAAAGGCGCACGAAGTCGTCAAGGTGCTCAACGAAATCCTGTCGCCCTATGGCGTGGTGGTCGAGAATGTCGGCACCAGCGATTACCGCTTCAATCCCGACTATCAGGCCGCGATCGAGCAGCGGAAGGTCGCCGAGCAGCGCGTCGAAAAAGCCCGTTCGACCAAAATGGCCACCGAAGAGGAATACCGGGCCAAGGTCGAGGAGGCCAAGGGCGATGTCGCCCGCATGCGGGCCGAAGCCGACGGCGCGTACAAACAGGCCGTGATCAAGGCCGACGCGCAATACAAGCAGATGGAACGCCAGGCCGAAGCCATCTTGGCGGAAGGCCGCGCCGAGGCCGAAGCCATCCGCAAGATGAACGAGGCGCTCAACGGACCCGGCGGCGAGGCGGTCGTCAAACTGGCCGTCGCCAAGGCCTTGGCCGGCAAGCGCGTCGCGCTGGTGCCCATGGCCGGCGGATTCGATGTCCGTTCAACCAATATCAACGCGTTGCTCGAACTGTACGGGATCAAGGCCGCCGCGCAACAGGCGCCGCCCGCTTCCGCCCAAAAATAGCGGTCTTCACGGGCGTGTTACGGAAAAAGGGCGGGGCAGACTGTTCCGTTTGCGTGGTGTCGGGCGTTTACGGGTTCCGGGAACAACAGACCGGACAGGCGTCCCCTCTTTCGCGCCAAGTAACTTTTCCAATGCGTTTCAACCGTCTCGAGGGCGCGCGGGCCGGTCAGTGCCAGACGCTGACAATCAGCACCGGTTCCTCTTCGGTCATGTGATGGTGCCGTTCATATCCGAATTGCTGGTGGATTTGTTTGGGCTCGATTTTGTTTTTGACGATCCACTCGTTGATATGCTCGTCCAGTTGCTTGAGTCCTTCGATGCTCACCTTCCCAACGAACGTCTGGATTTGCATGGAACGCCCTCCGTTTCGCCGTCGTGGCTACGCTCGTCCGCGTCTTGCGGTCCTCCCCAACCTCTCGCACTGCCGAGGACAGCATATCGTTATGAGGCCAGATTGTCAAGGAGCACGCGGCGCATCACGGGCAGCGGGGCCGGCGCGCCGGTCCACAATTCGAATTGGAGGGCGGCTTGGTGCAGCAGCATTTCGACCCCCAGGATGGTCTTGCAGCCGGCGATTTCGGCTTCCCGGATCAAACGGGTTTTCAGCGGGCGGTATACCATGTCGAACACGACGAGATCCGGTCTCAGGCATTCGTGCGGAACCGGCGAATCGTCCATGGAATCGGGATACATCCCGATGGGAGTGCCCTGCACGATGATTTCATGATCCGCGATGGCGTCCGCGAGATCCCCGACGAGATCGCCGGTTTCGATGGCCGCGGGCGTCTTGGCGCGAAGGTCGTCGGCGAGTTCCTTTACGCGGGACGCGGTGCGTCCCAGGATGGTGATTCGGGCCGCGCGGGCACCCTCCGCCATGGCAAAGGCCACCGAACGGACCGCGCCGCCGGCTCCCAGAAACAGGATGCGCTTGCCGACCAGCGCCACGCCGGCCTCCGCGAATGCGCGCAGCGTTCCCGGTCCGTCGGTCGTGTCGCCCGCGAGCCGTCCGTCGTCGTTGACGATGGTGTTTACCGCGCCGACGCGCACCGCCATCGGGGAAATGCGGTCGAGATGCTCCATGACCGCCCGCTTATGGGGAATGGTAACGCTCATGCCGCGAAAACCGGACATGGCGCGCATGCCCGCAAGGCAGCCGGCGACGTCCGTCACGGAAAACGCGACGTAGACGTAGTTCAATCCCAGGGCCTGAAAGGCGGCATTGTGGATGGCCGGCGACAGGGAATGGCCGACCGGATTGCCGATGACCGCGCACAACCGGGTATGGGCGTCAATCATGCCTGTGCTTCTCCCGGGTTCCATCAACCCGGCGGCCATGCCAACGGCCGCCCGCCCAGCACATGGATGTGGACGTGCATGACCAGTTGGCCGCCGTGTTCGCCGAAATTGACTGCGTAACGGAACCCTTTTTCGATAAGGCCTTCCTTTTCGGCAACCTTGTTGGCGCCGATCAGGAGTTTGCCCAAGAGTTCGGCGTCGTCCGTGTCCGTGATCCGCGGGATATGGCGGCGCGGAATCACCAACACGTGCGACGGCGCGCCGGGGTGAAGGTCCCGAAACGCAAAGACGTCCTCGTCCTCATAAACGGCCTCGCAGGGGATTTCTCCCGACGCAATCTTGCAAAAAATACATTCATCCGCCATGCGCTGGCTCCTTTCGTTCCGTTGTGTCGAAAACAGGGTATGCGATTTCCGTCGTGAATGCAATCAGTCGCAAGGGTCCCTGTTTTTCCGGGGCCGCGCGCGGGGTGTGAACGGGCGCCCGAATTGGGCATAATCGGCTACGCGTACATCGCAAGTCCGAGGAGAATCGCATGAAAAACGCTATTGCCTGCCGTGTAGCCGTTGTATTTCTCATTGTCATGGGCCTAATGGCCGCGGGCGGCGCCCGTGCCGCCGCGCCGTCCCCTTTGGAACTTATGCCGCTGTGGACGACAGACACGAAGACGTTCCTTGAAAGCCAGGCATCGGTCGCGGACATCAATGGCGACGGACTGGACGAGATTATCGCCGCCGGGCGCGAGGAACTGATCGCATTGGACGGCAATGGCTCGGAGTTGTGGCGGTGGCGGACGAAGGGGCGTTTCATGACGTATCCCGCCGTACTGGCCGTCGAAAAGGGGCCGGCGCTCCTCTTCGCGGCGGATTACAGCGGCTGGATGTCGTGCATTGACGGGGCGGGCGTCGAACGCTGGCACGCGCAACTCGACGGGCCGTCCTCGTGGTCGGCCAGCGTGGCGGCGGACTTGGATGGGGACGGGGCGTTTGAGGTTGTGCAGACGGACGAAACGGGCGCGGTGTGGGCATTTCGGGCCGAATCCGGTGAAAAAATCTGGAAGTCGGCGCTGAAAGGCATGCCGGTCAGTCCCGCCGTGGCGGATCTCGACGGGGATGGAAAATGCGAAGTGATCGTATGCACGAACAAGGGTCTTTTGTATGCGCTGGCGAACGATGGATCGGAGCGCTGGCACGCGACGATCGGCGGCGAATCGCCGACATGGGCGACGTCCGCGCCGGTCGTCTTCGCCGCCTCCGACGGCGCGCGGCAAATCGTTGCGGCATCGAACGACGGCCGTCTGTACTGTTTCGACGCATCGGGTCGTGAACGGTGGCAACGCACGACGCGCGGCGCGGCGGCATCGGGCATTTCCGTCGGCGACATGGACCTCGACGGGCGCGCGGACGTGTTCGTCATCACGCAAATGGGTGTCGTCCACCGTTTCGACGAGGATGGCGCCGCGATGTGGGAAATAGACATGCAGGGGCGCACGCTCGCGGCCGGGGCGCTGCTGGATATGGACGGCGACGGGAGCATCGAGTTCGCGTTTTCGACGCAGGGCGGCCATTTGATGGTGCTTGACGGCCATGGCGGGACGCGATTCGACCATCAATTCGACTGCCGGACGATCAACGTCACGCCGGCCTTCGGCAAACTCGCGGCGGCGAAAGATTGTCTTTCGATGATCGTTGCCGGCGGCGAATCCGGCCGGCTGTTTGGCTTCAAGACGCCGGCAAACCCCGGCACGGCCATTCAATGGGCCGCCTATCGCGGCAATGAGAGGAAACAGGGCGCATGGTTGGATTTGGCGTCCGCCGGCACGACCGCCATGACGCCGGCCAATCTCGCGCCTGATCGCATCCTGATCGGCGAGGATATTCTGTTCCGAATCCGGCGTCCCGCGTCGGAGGCGTCCGTGTTGACGGCGTCGGCCGCGTGCGAGCGCCCCGACGGCGCGCGCGTAAGCGCCTCGACGAAGATAGTCGGCGACACGGGCGTCCTTCCGATGGCCATCCAGCCGTTCCGCGCGGGCGTGTATCGTTTCACCTGGCAACTAGCGAATCCGGATGGACTCGTTCTCGCGTCGGGTGAGCGGGAGGTGTCCATGCTGCCTTTCGCGAACGACCGCGCACTGGCCGCGCGCGCTTCGGAAGCCTTGGAATCCGCGGCGGCAGACCTCGCGGCCGCGCTGCCCGCGACGGTAAAAGCGCTGGTCCGCGAAAAGACGTTGCTCGATGCCGCCATGCAATCCGCGTTCGCAATCGTGGATGCCGCCGCGGGCGGCGGGCCGAAACACGAGGAGGAAGCCTTTGCCGCAGTCTCGCAGTTGAACAGGCATGCGAAACGTCTATTGCGGGTGGCCGCAACCGCGCGCCAAGCCGCCGCGCTTGGCTCTTCCGCCAGTTTGATCGCATTCGAGGACGCCGTTTGGGACAGCCGCAACGTGGACACGCTCGTTCCCGAACGCGCCGAAAATCCGCTGAAGATCGCCCGGCGCGCCGTGCCGGGCGAACACGAGCCGGTCTCGTTGAAATTGTTCAACGTGACGGATCGCGAACTGGTCGTGCGCGTTCTCTTCAAAGACGTGCCTGATGGCTTGAAGATTGCCGCGCATGAAGCGCTGGCCACGCCGACCGGCGTCGGGCGGCAATCGTGGGACGCCCTGCCGCGGCTGGGTCCCGCGTCCGTCATCCGCGTCCCGTCGCTCGAAACGCGCGAGTTGTGGGTTGACGTGGACCTCGGATCGGCCCAACCGGGCGACGTTGCCTTTACGATTCGGCTGCAAGCCATCAACGGTGCAGGCGTGCTCGATGAATCCGGCGCGGCGGCGGACGTGCCCGCGCCCGAAACGGTCGTCGAAACGGCTATCGAGGTCCTGCCGTTCGCGATGGCGCCATACGGCGCGGTGCGCCTGTGCACATGGGCCGACGCGGACGGTCCGCAGGCGGCGGATCTGCTCGCGCACGGCAACAACGTCTTTCCGGTCGGCTGGGGCAAGCCGCAATTCGACGCGGACGGCGCGCTGAAGGGCGTGGATTTCTCCAGCCTCGATTCATTGCTCGAACGGCTGCGCGGGGCGGACGTCATGCTGCTGCTCAACGGCATTCCATCGTTTCGCGCGAAACTCGGCGAACCGGGGTATGCCGCCGAGTTCAAGGACTTTCTCGAACGGCATTTGGACCATCTGGCCGAATTCGGCTTTACGGCTGGGCAAGTTGCGTTGTATCCCGTTGACGAACCCGGCGGCGTGGGCTGGGACGCGGTCAATCAGGTCGTCGAATTCGGGAAGGCGCTGAAATCCGTCCGGCCGGACATCTTGCTTTACATAGACGGCGGCGGCGAACTGCCGATGTTCGAGGCCATGAAGCCCTACGTGGACATCTGGACGCCCGGGTTGCACCAGTTGCCCGAGAAAACGCCGGAAATGGCGATTCAGCGCGAACCGGGCAAGCAACTGTGGTCCTACAATTGCGGCTACCCCTATGCGCGGCCCATCGGCACGGACCTGCGCAACATCAACGTCGTGGCCGAATACCGCGCGGCGGCATTGTTCGCGTACCGGTACGGCGCGACGGGTCTCGGTTTCTGGTGCTACAACCGGGGGCCGGACGCATGGCAGCGCATGCAAATCGACTATATGATCGTCTATCCGGGCACGGACGGCCCCGTCACGAGCCGACGCTGGGAAGGCGTGCGCGAGGGCATCGAGGATACGCGCATTCTCATGGCGTTGAAACAGCGGCTCGCCGACAAGGACACGCCGTTGCCCGAAGACCTCCAGGCCCGTATCCGCCGCGCCGCCGACGTGACGCTCGCGCAATGGATGGACAAGAGTTACGAGGAAATGCGGCTCGGACTCGGCCGCGCCGCCATTGACGCCACCAACAACGACGACGCCGTCAATGCCTTGCGCGGCGAACTGCTCGATTGCGCGGCCGCCATGACGGCTTTCGACAAAAAACCGCCATCATGAAAACGAAATCATAACCGCGAGCAGGTCGTCCAAACCGGCAAAGTCCATGTCAAACGGTCAAACCGCCAAAGTCATGCCTGAATTCTGTCGTGTGCGCGCTGGATCGCGGTACAGCCCATGACGACGAGCGCGAACGCCAGGACAACCCATCCGGCTTTTCCAGCCACGGGCAATGTGCCCTCCGGAAAAACCGACACGAAAACGGCTCTTGTGTCGTGAAACAGCACAGGTCCCTCCCAGACGCGGCATGTGTAGTTTCCGGAATCTTCCAACGCCACCGGATCTTTGACGTACGTGCTCGTCGAGGCGTCTTCAAGGGCTGCGCCGTCCTTATACCACTGAAAACGCGATCCTGACGACACCGGCACCTCAAGACGGACAAATTGCCCGGCCTCCACCCATTTTGGGGAACTCGTCGAGATTTCTGTTTCATACAGGCCGGAGCAGGTTCCGACAATCGTGGCATGTACAAAAGGCAAATCGTAACTGCCGGGACCCATGCCTCGCACCAAGGTAAGAATAGGGACTTGTATCCCTTCGGCATTCACTTGTACTCCGGCATTCGTGACAACTGGCGTGAGATTGATCGGAGCTCCCCGGCCGATGAATCCCTCCATAGTGAAGGTCTCGCCATCACGGAACACGGCAGGGAAGACTCGATACATACCGTCGGCAATCTCTGGAAGCATCGCGAGGTCCGCTTCGTTGGCCGTCTCGTAAAGCCACCCATTGGCGAACGTCCAGTATGCCGACACGGTCGTATCGCCGGCGATGCCGTGCAAGGTGAACTGCATGCGCCAAGCCGTATAGCCATTGTATGTGTTCTGACTGACCACTTCGAACCTAGGGTTGAGGGTAAGCCACGCATTGCCTGCCGCGAGCGGCCACACGCTGCAGAAGGACGCTTCCATCGGCTCGGCGGCGAAACAATTACAGCAAAGCGCAAGCACGATCAGAAAGGAAGCCATGTCATATCTCCTTGCGCATTCGGTCGTTCGGTACATCTTTGTAAATAGTATTACCGGCCAAGATAAGACTGCCCGCAGGTACGATATGCGCACCGGCTGGCTCAAGCACCGAATCTACATAAGAAGCTCCTGTGACGAATGCGACCAAAGACTCACCGGAGTTGATCTTCAATGCAAGCGGGGGATCCGAAAAGCCAGAAGCATTGGTGTACAGTTTCCCGGCAATGTACATCTCGCCAGTTTCGTAAGGAAGTCGGAGAAGGTTGCTGTTCGCATTCTTCACCATGAATTCTGTCCCCGAGGACGCTAGATTACCTTGGGAAGCTTGCGCGTGAACGGTCCCGGTGTACATGATAAGATCGCCGGCGGGAGTAAAGCGGGCGAGCGGATACCCGGCAGCACCTGCCTTTATCACAAAGCCCGGCGACGGTATGATTTCAACAGCCTCGCAGGCGTCTTCCACGGATTGCTTCTGTGTGTCGGTGAAATCCAAGTCCACAGCGGACTGCGTCAAGGCGTAGTAAAGACAGTCGAAATCGCTGGCTGAAGGCAAAAGCCACATTGTCGCATAAAAAAGATCAGCAGTTAGGTTCATACTTACTAGATTATTTGAAGATAACGGATCAACGGATATACCGTTAAAGGTATCACCATCCGTAATTAGGTAGCATAACTTTGAGGAAATACCTGAGCTGATATGTGGATCCATGTCCATTACAAAGTCACTCTTCTTATCGATACAATCGTATGCGGGCGGCGTCATCATGCTCCTGAAAGGACCGCCTGGCGTATCTTCAGCAATTAGCCATTTATCATTCAGATCGTCCGGATCATTCTCCAAGTCGATAAATTCTCCGAATATGTCACTCAAGGATTCGCAGATTCCGCCTGACTCTTGTGCATAAACCAAATTACATATATTGTGAGAAATACCGTGAGTATACTCATGGCCAGCAACGTCGTCTGTTAGCGCCAGACCACCGAAAACGAAAATTGAATAAAGAAAAAAACCGGCGTTCCGCAACGGACACTCACTCCCAAAGAATACTTCACAGCAGTAGTTGACGCCTACAAATAATATTGCACCCTGTCCATTGAAGCTATCTCTCCCATATTTATTATAGAAATAAGTGTAGGCCCAACCAAGGTAAGAATATGCATCGTCTACGGCTTGATTGTTTGAGGGCCCTTGACCCTCAGATCTGATTAGAGTACCAAGCCAGCAGTTATCTTGGTTATCATTATCATATACTCTCCTATCAATAATGTTATAGTAAAGCCTATATTTCGACAATATTATCCCATTTTCAGCATTGATGATATATCGGACTCCGATTTCTCCGCGCAGGTCTATCTGCCAAGCCAATGTAGGTAAGCCCGGAAGATTCAATACCGATGGCGCGAAAACTAACAGTGTGGAGTCGTAGTCCATCGTCCGACTCTGTAAGTAGCGGGCACCCACTTGTCTCTGTGGCCATATTCCTTTGCTCGTAAGATCTTCGGCGACCTTTATCATGGCCTCCGACGCAGAAATGATCGAGGAGGGCTGGATAAACTTGGACAATTCTGATGCCGTCGCGACCTTGGCAATGGCCGATCGGATTCCGTTGTCATTTGAGAGGTTTACAACGATTTCTGAACCAAAGATGGGGATTCCTGTGTATGACTGTCCGATGCGCAACACCTTTCCTTCTTTGCGGATCTGGTCGCGATTCAGGCGGTTCGCGATGCCTGGTCCCCATATGCCAAAGGCTGGGCCAAACTGGTTCATGAAAGCATTGGCGACTTCTGCGGAGTCGGCATTCTTGTTGACACTCACGGGTATATGAGTGCCCTTCTTGCAGCCAACGTACTCGAAAAAATCTTTGGACCTTCCTGTCCGAACATCGCGGGGATTATGGCTGGATATGGACTGCAACATCCGTTGCTTCGCTTCTTTAACAACCTTCTCATCGTGTGTCGTTGGAAAGCAATAAGCGGTACACGCCAAGAACAGCGAACAAGACAGAAAGCACAACACGGAGATACTTGTGAGAAGAGTATTATTCATACCTACATCTCCTCTTCAACTTCCTGCCGCAGTCTTGGTCTGCATACGCATATTTGCGATCTTACTTTCCGAATCCGACACTTCTAGCTGGCAGGAACCAACTGTATGATGACGCTCCCATCGCTGGCCACTGAGAGTCCAGAGCCGCTATCGCTGGACAAATTGACGGAATTCCCTGAAATATCCACATTGGCGTCATTGTCGATATTGACGGTTGCGTCAGCGTCACTGGACAATGCAATGGTCTTTCCAGTGACATTGATAGAGCCATTCTCATTGATGTCTAGAGACGCGCATTTATTTGCGAGTGTGACTTTACCTGAATCATCGACGCGCTCGATTCTAACATATGCACTCGATGACCACTCGTATTCACCTTCACCTTCGCCTTCGCCCACAGACAACAAATTCCCGACTGCAAGCATCGCAATCACTTCATATTCACCTTCACCTTCACCTTCACCTTCACCTTCACCTTCACCTTCACCTTCACCTTCGCCTTCGCCTTCGCCTTCGCCTTCGCCTTCACCTTCACCTTCGCCTGTCCCGCCCGCGCTGGAATTGGACTTCTCCGAAGGCAAGAATGTGTAGACAG
>DAOTMJ010000050.1 GCA_035450225.1 Candidatus Hydrogenedentota bacterium | reverse complement strand
GTTTTTCCCCGTGTCCCAGGAGTTCCTCCTGGGCTACGGTCAAACCGTCCCTACGGGACTAACCTGCCCTTCGCGCGACTCCATGCGAGGGGCGTCCTCATCGGTTATGCATAAATTCCATCGGACTAAAATGTCCAAACTTCAGGGACAGGCTGGACAGCCTGTCCCACACACTCGCCCTAATTTCTGCTCCTGTTGGGGCTCCGCATTCAATGCTTCAATAGGATTCTGTAATCCGTTCAACCGGAGAAACAACATTTTTCGGGTAGTTTCAGCCTGTTACAAAGTTCGAGAATTCGGTACTCTCATGTGGACAGCAATGAAGCGTCATATTGAGACCAGAGGCATCCAGCAAATCCCTTTGAGTCGCAAGGCCTGCCGAGTTTGTTCGATTACGATGACGATGATGAGCACGAGCAGGAGGACGCGACGGGGGCCTCTGCAATCGAATATCATTGTCTTCCGCACCATTGGATGCGTCTGCTCTGCGGCATGAACGAATTTTCTTGAACAGGATCCCCTTTCTTTGCGACGATGCAGGGGGAGAAAGGCTACGGAACGCACAACGAAAGAGGAAACGCATGGCCGCACATTTGATTATTACCGATATTGACGGGTGCATCAGCCCCGAGGAATCCATACCGTGGAACCTGGATCTGTTTGTGCGTTTTGCGCGGATTTGCCGCGAGGCCAACGCGGGCACGGGGTCGATCGCGCCGATTACGCTCTGCACGGGCCGTCCGCAGCCGTATGCGGAGGCGCTCGCGAAAATCCTCGGTATTCACGCGCCGATCATCTGTGAAAACGGCGCGGTGCTCTATACGCTGGACGACAACCGTTCACGGTTCGGCCCGGGTGTTACGGAGGAAAAAATCCTCGGGCTCCGGGCTGTGCGCGAATTCATTGACACCGCGTTGCTGCCCGACTATCCCGGCCTCATTTACCAGTTCGGCAAGGAGGCGCAGATTTCGGTCTTTACCGAACACCCGGAGATCTTTCCCGAAATCGAAGCCGCCATTGGGGATTTCATCGCCGATATGGGCCATCCGCCGCTTGTGATTGCGCCGTCGCATTATTATCTCAACATTTCGATGACGGGCGTGGACAAGGGCAGCACGCTCGAAGCGCTGTTCGGCGAATTCGGCGTCACACGCGAAATGGTCGCGGGCATCGGCGACACGGAAGGCGACTTGCCCCTGCGAAACGCCACCGGATTTTTCGCCTGCCCCGCCAATGCGAAACCCGTGCTCAAGGCCGCGGCGGATTACGTGTCGCCCTATCCGGACATCGAAGGCCTGCTGGACATACTGGCCCGGCCTGAAATGAAACGCTTCAGATCTTGAAATCGTCCTTGTGGCGGCTGACGAAACATCGCAGGCGTTTCATGGCGTCCTTTTCAATTTGCCGGATCCGCTCGCGGGTCAGGTTGAATTTCAGGCCCGTTTCTTCAAGGGTATGGGCCTTTCCGTCCATCAGCCCGTAGCGGTAACGGAGGATGTTGGCCTCGCGCGGGGTCAACTGGCCCATGAGTTCCTCCATTTCCTGGTCCATTTCGAACTGCTGGATGGCCTTGTCAATTCGCGGGGGTTCGGATTGTTCGGGAATGCCACGCCCGTCGTCATGGTCCACCGAGTCCATCTTCTCAAGCGGGGCAAGATCTTCGACGAACTCACGCAATTTGCGCGCCTCGTTGATTTTGATGCCCATTTCGACGGCGACCTCTTCGACGGCGGGGTATTTTCCTGTCCGTGTATACAAGTCCTCGGCGGTCTTTTTGTACCTCGCGATGTTGTCCGTGACGTAAACCGGCACTCGGACCGTGCGTCCCTGATTGGAAAGCGAACGGGTGACGGCCTGGCGAATCCACCATGTCGCATAGGTTGAGAATTTACAGCCCCGGTCGGGGTCGTACCGGCTGACGGCTTTCATGAGACCCAGATTGCCCTCCTCGATGAGATCGAGCAAGGGCAGTCCGTAATAGAGGTATTTTTTGGCAATACTGACCACCAGGCGCAAATTGGAAACAATGAGCTTGTGCCGGGCATCGCCGTCGCCCGCCCGTGCGCGGCGCGCAAGACGGATCTCGTCCGTGGTCGAAAGCAGCGGAATTTTGGATATTTCCGCCAAATAGGTGCTCAGCCCGTTCTCGCGCGGCTCCATTGCCATACTGCTACCTTGCCATCATGTATTTCGGCGCAAACGCCTTGTAGCCGAAACGCGCACCGACAACGTCGTTGATCTGTTGTAACGTATCCAAAATTCCATACGCCCGTTCCCGCACGCGGATAATGCGCGGCTTGCCGATAAGGCCCGCTTGTTTCGCCGCGTAGTCTATCGCATCGTCCAAGCCGCCGATTTCGTCCACGAGACCCAATTCGCGGGCTTGGCGCCCGGTAAACACGCGCCCGTCGGCCAATGCGCGAACTTGAACGGGATCGAGGCTTCGGCTCTTGGAAACCACTTCAATGAAATAATCCTGAAAATCGTTCACGACCTGTTGCAAATGTTCACGCTGGCGATCGCTCAACGGCTCGGAAATGGACCCCATGGCCTTGAATTCGCCGCTGGCAATCGTGTCAAATTTCACACCTATCTTATCGAACAACTCCTTGGCCGATGTATACTCCGTCATCACACCGATGCTTCCGGTGAGTGAAGTGCGATCCGCAAAGATCGTATCAGCCGCCAAGCAGACAAAATATCCTCCCGAAGCGGCCGTCGATCCCATGGATGCAATCACGGGCATACCATCGTTTGAAACACGTTCAAGGGCCGTGTAAATTTCCTCGACCACGGAGATGACGCCGCCGGGACTGTCCACGCGCACGACCAATGCCTTGACATCCGGATTGCCCGCCAGTTCCTCGATCCGATCAATAACCATGCGATCGTCATTGATTTCGCCGAATACATCCAACACGGCCACGCCGGGCCCCCAACGCAGCAGGGTTTCCCGCACCGGCAAAAAATAGCCGCCCACGACCACGGCCAGCACGGCCGCCAGACCGGCGCCTGCCGCCGTGGCCAGTAGACATCCGCAACTTCGCCGTTTGCCATCGCCCGCCATCGTACACTCCTCTTTAGAATGTTCCTATTGTAGCCCAGCGCCGGAACACAGTCTACCTTGACCGGAAGAACGCCTGGCGCTTGCCGCGATCAGCCCTGATTGACGAGATCGTCGGGTTCGATCAGCGCAATGCCGTCCTTGCACAAGGCGCATGCACCCGGCGGCCAACTCTCCATGTCAAGCCGGGCAAGCGGCGCGAAGCGACAATCGAAGGTCGCCTCTCCCCCACTCCGGTCAAGCAACACCCCGACCCCCACAACCTCGGCGCCGCGCGCACGCAAATGCGCAATCGTTTTGTGAACGGAACCGCCGGTCGTGATAACGTCTTCGACGACAAGCACGCGGGCGCCGGGCTTGAGGGCAAAGCCCCGCTTGAGCGCCATGCCGCCTTCCCCATCCTTTTCCGTGTACGCGGCGCGCGCGCCAAGCGACCGGGCCGTTTCGTACGCCAGCACGATGCCCCCCGTGGCAGGCCCGACGACCAACTCGACGCCACATGCGCCAAAAGGTTCCGCCAGCGCGCGGCAAAGGCGTTCGGTGAATTCAGGAAATTGCAGGACGCGCGCGGCCTGGAGAAACTGCCGGCCATGGCGTCCGCTCGTGTAGCGAAAATGCCCCTCCAACAGCGCCCCGCACTCCTTGAAAATCGAAAGGACTTCATGGGCATCCATCACGCCAATTCCTCTTGGATAAGCCGGACCGCCTCGGCGGGATTTTCATGCTTGAATATCGGACGGCCGACCACGATAAAGTTGGCCCCGGCTTCGGCGGCTTGCCGCGGCGTCGTGATGCGGAGTTGATCGTCTTTGCCCGTGGACCACGCCGGGCGGATGCCGGGTGTAACAAGAACCGGCTTGAGCCCGACCGCCTCGCGAACGAGCGCCGTTTCCTGTGGCGAACTGACAATGCCGTGCGCGCCGGATTCCACCGACTGTTTCGCAAGCCGCACGACGGCCTCGGAAGTCGTTTCGGGAAGTCCCACCTCGTCACGCAGCATCTCGTCCGAAAGGCTCGTCAGGACGGTTACAGCCAGAATTTTGGTATTCGTGCCCTCGACGGCCTCGCGGGCCGCCTCGATCATCCGGCGCCCGCCCATTGCGTGCAGGGTAAAGAGGGCAACTCCCAAATCGGCGGCGCCCCGGGCCGCTTTGGCGACGGTATTGGGAATGTCGTGAAATTTCAGGTCGAGAAAAACGTTTTTCCCCTTGCCGAGAATTTCCTGCACAATGGCAGGACCACACCGGGTAAACAATTGCGATCCGATTTTGAAGTACTGGCACGTCCCGCAGAGATCAACGGCGTGCAGGGCCTCTTCCCGCGAATCCATGTCCAGCACCGTGATAAGTTCCGTTTGCATGCATGTCCTTTCTTTGCTCTCAATGGGCGTTGCGGATGCAAGGCGTGCCGCCCGTCTTTTCAGCATCCATGGCGTCCCCGGCGTCCGCAACACCCATTTTCTAACAGATGAGGGAACCCGTCAATTCGCGAATATCAGACAAATGGCGTTGTTCGAGATATCGCGCAATGCCTTCGACAATCTCAATGGCCGCAAGCGGATTTCGGAACGACACCGATCCCACCGCCACCGCTGTCGCGCCCGCGACAAAAAATTGCACGGCGTCCGAAGCGTCGCAGATGCCGCCCATCCCAATCACGGGAATTTTTAGCACGCGCGCGGCATCCCATACCATCTTTACCGCGACCGGCCGAATCGCGGGACCACTAAGCCCGCCGACGATATTGGCAAGCCGCGGACGCCGGGTATCCGGATCGATAGCCATGCCCATCAGGGTGTTGATGAGCGAAACGGCGTCGGCGCCCGACTCCTGCGCGGCAAGGGCCGGTTCGCAAATGTCGGCCACATTCGGCGTCAACTTGATGAACAACGGGAGCGTCGTTGCGGAACGGATTGCGCGGGTGTACAACGCGACCTTGTCCGGATCCTGCGCGACCAGCGCGGCCCCTTTCCGGTTGCGCGCATCGTGCACGTTCGGACACGACAAGTTCGCCTCGATGGCCTCGGCGGCGTTTTCGGCCTGGATGCGGCGCGCCAGTTCGGCGTATTCCTCCGGCGAATGGCCGTAGATATTGGCAATAATCGTTGCGTGACAGTTGCGCAGATACGGAACCTTGTCCGCGATAAAGGCATCAATTCCGACATTTTGCAGTCCGATGGCGTTGAGAAGACCGGCGGGGGTTTCGACAAGCCGCGGCGGCTTGTTACCGGCCCGCGGCTTCAGGCTGATGCTCTTCACCGTGACCGCGCCCAGTTTCGACAAATCGTAGTACCGGCCGTATTCCTGCCCATAGCCGAACGTGCCCGATGCGACCGTCACCGGATTCGCCATCCGGAGACCGCCGACGTTCACCTCAAGATTCACCGCCATGAATCCTCCCCTCACCGGTCATAGGCCAAATCGTGCGCGTCCCAATCAATGACCGTCGTATCGAAGACGGGTCCGTCCGCGCAAACACGCAGCATTTTTTCACCTTCCGATTCCTGCCGGGAGTCGACGACGCAGCCGAGACAGGCCCCGTCGCCGCAGGCCATCTGGGCTTCGAGGGACACTTGGCAGTCCGCGCCGGCCTGCATCGCAACCTGCGAAACGGCCTTCATCATGGGCATCGGCCCGCAGGCATACACGCGGGTATTGACATCCGGCGCCAACCGATCGAGAAGTTCATGCGCCAACGCGCGCACGCCGGCGGAACCATCATCGGTCGCCACGTGGACCGTGCAACCAATCTGCCGGAGATCCGCCTCGCACAGGAGCATGTCGCGCGTGCGCGCCGCCAGAATGGCCTCCGGCGCTTTTCCGCATCCACGAACCAGGGCCTCGGCCAGC
This sequence comes from Candidatus Hydrogenedentota bacterium, assembly GCA_035450225.1. Lineage (NCBI taxonomy): Bacteria > Pseudomonadati > Candidatus Hydrogenedentota > Candidatus Hydrogenedentota bacterium. The sequence goes on along the minus strand of DAOTMJ010000050.1, from coordinate 19,139 downwards.
GCCGGAAACGGCGCCACACCGATGCCGCCGGCAACCAGAATATGCCGCGCGAAACGCGTTTCGATGGGAAATGGTTTGCCCAAGGGCCCCTGCACGCCCACAGTTTGGCCCACCATGCGCCGCGCAAGCAGGCGCGTCCCCTCCCCCTCAACCTTGAACAGAAACGCGACTCCATCCGAAAAGATGCGCTCGAAACTCATGGGACGCCGCAGGAATGGGTAAATACCTTCGGCCACTTGCAACATCGCGAACTGTCCTGCCCGCGCCTCGCCCGCAATGGCGGGCGAACGCACGGCCATGCGAAAGTGGCCCGGCGCCACTTCCTGATGCATTACGATGGGGCATTGTTCGACGTGCGGCATGCTACCTCCGATCCAGCGCCAGTTGATTGCGCAAGAGATCCAGGCTCACGCGCACGCGTTCGGCCAACACCTCGCCGACGCCCTCGACCGAATCCAGTTCATCTTTGGGCGCACGCAATATCTCTTTCAGGGAACCAAATCGTTCCACAAGATTCTCGATGATCTGCGGCGGGAGGCGGTGAGTCGTCGCAAGCACCCGATAGCCCCGCGGCGAAAGATACGTGTCCACGGATCGCGGAGTCGGCCCATACCCCAGCGACTGGCTGATCGATCCCAGGTTCAGCAATTCCTGCTGCGTCATTTCCGCGATTTTCGCCCGGACTTGATCGCATGTGGCGCCGGTCCGTTCCCGGTAATAGTCTTTGACCACCAATTCCGCCTGTTCCACCGGCAGCATCAATTCACGGACCTGCAACGCAATCAGCCGGCCTTCCGTGCCCAGTTCCAGGATATAAGGCTCCACTTCACGGGCAATGCGCAACACCATTTCGTACCGCTGAATCGCGCCGCACACATCGAAGATGGTCACCATGTCCTGAAACTCGCGAATGGTGAGTTCCTGCAGCGTTTCCTTGAGAACGTTTATATATTTTTCGAGCGTCTGGATAACTTGCCCGGCCTTGTTCAAAAGGGTCGGGATGCTGTCCATGATGTGTTTCATGTTGTGGACGTATAACGTGACACTGGCCCGCCGTTCCGATACGGCGACGGACATACACTTCGCCTGGCGCGCGATGCGCTCCGCAGCGCGATGCCTCGATCCGGTCTCGTTCGACACAATGGAGGTGTCCGGCTTCAGGAAGCGGTTCGCGTACACGATGCGACCGGCGTCTTCCGTAAGAATGATGGCCCCGTCCATTTTGGACAGTTCATACAAAAGTTGCGGCGTGCAGGGGGCATCCACCTTGACGCCGCCTTCGGACAAGTCGCCCAGCCGTTGCGGATCGCCGAAACAGAGCAGGGCGCCGGTCCGGCTTTGCAGGATGGCCGAAATGGCTTCCCGGACGCGCGTCCCGGGCGAAATCAGCAAAATGGCCTCGCGCAACACGTCCTCGTGCGTTTTGCGTTTACGCCTCGTGTCCATGACCGGTCTCCCACATCCATTCGATGGCTTGGCGAACATTTCCGATGGGAACCGCGGTATACCCGTTCGATTCGATGTCTGCCGCGCATCCCTTGGGTATCATACAGGTTGTGAATCCAAACTTCGAGGCTTCCGCCACTCGTTGGCGGGCCATGTCCACCGCGCGCACCTCCCCGGCAAGGCCGATTTCACCAAACGCCACCAACGTGGGAGGCGCCGGCGCTTCGCGTAAACTGGACGCCAGCGCCAGCGCTGCTGCAAGGTCGGCCGCCGGTTCGTCGAGGCGCACGCCGCCCGCCACATTCACAAACACGTCTTTATCCGCAAAATGCAGCCCCACCCGCTTTTCCAACACGGCCAGAATCAGCGCCAGCCGGTTCGGATTCAATCCGGTCACCGTCCGGCGGGGCGATCCGAAGACGGTCGGGCATACCAACGCCTGCACTTCGACCAACAACGGGCGCGTCCCTTCGATGCCCGGCAGCACCATTGACCCACTGACACCCTTGGGACGTTCACCCAGAAAGAGGGCGCTCGGATTGGCCACATCGCAAAGCCCCGCTTCGGTCATCTCGAACACCCCGATTTCATTGGTCGAACCGAACCGATTTTTAACGGCGCGCAAAATTCGCAGGGCCTGACGCCCTTCCCCCTCGAAATACAATACCGTGTCCACCAGGTGTTCCAGCAACCGGGGACCGGCAATGGCGCCTTCTTTCGTGACATGGCCGACGAGAAAAATGGGGATGTTCCGCCCCTTGGCCACGCGCAGAAATTCGTTCGCACATTCACGGACCTGTCCGGCGCTTCCCGGCGCCGAGGGCAATTGCGACGAATAGACCGATTGGATTGAATCAATTACGACAAAAACGTAATCCCCGCTTTCGATATGGCGGCGAATCACGTCCACGGCCGTTTCCGTCAACAAGAAAATATTTTCATGGAGCGCGTTCAGGCGTCCGGCGCGCAGCCTCGTCTGATCGAACGATTCCTCGCCCGAAACATACAACACCCGGCCGGCGGTTCGGGCAAGATGCCGGGAAATCTGAAGCATCAGCGTGGATTTTCCAATTCCGGGATCCCCCCCGACCAAAGTCAACGATCCCTCCACGACGCCCCCGCCCAGAACGCGATCGCATTCGGGGTCGCCTGTCGTTCGGCGCGGGGGCACTTCCAGCGCCCGATCGGTTAGGGCCATCGGTTCCGCGCCCGAAGCAAACGCAGCCCTAAGATGCGGACCGGTCTCGACGACCGATTCCTCGACCAGCGTGTTCCAATCGCCACAGTCCGCGCAACGCCCCGCCCAGCGGGGCGACACAGCGCCGCATTGCTGGCAAATATAGGCCGTTTTTACTTTTGTCATTTTCACCATTCCGGGCGGTCCAACGCCGGTTGAATGCTACCTTAGCGGCCCCCTCATTTCAAGCCCTCATAAGTGGCAGTCATTCCTAAAGATGGAAAGGGTGCGCCCAGTCGGAAACGTCCGAGGAGATTGAACCGGGACCGCATGTTATGTTAGAATTTGCTCCGTTCATCGCGAAGCGCGTTACCGTGAAGTGGGTCCGAACCCACTTTTTTTGTTGCATGGAGGGTAATGTATTCGGAACAAGGCGACACGATAAGACGCACATGGGAGACATTGGAGTCTCCGCTGGGCACAATGGGTTATGAACTCATCGAAGTGGAATACGGGCGCGAAAATGCCTCGTGGGTGCTTCGCCTGTTCATAGACAAGCCCGGCGGCGTCACGCTGGATGACTGTCAATCGGCCTCGCGTGCGGCCGGCATGTTGCTGGATGCCGCAGATTTCATTGACGGGCAGTACATGTTGGAAATGTCATCGCCGGGTTTTGATCGTCCCCTGCGGAAACCCGGGGATTTCGAGCGCTTCGCGGGCGAGCGAGTCCGCATCGTGGCGAGAACGCCCGTAGCGGGCCGCAGGCAATTCAAAGGCATCCTGCGCGGCGTGCAGGATGGTTTGGTGTCGGTTGATTGTGGTGGCGTCGTATGTACGATACATTTGGAGAACATAAAAAAGGCCCGGTTGGACCGATAAAGGGCCTGGATTCGAGGAATTCGACGTGGACGCGAATCTCAAAGTGATTCTGCAGCAACTGGAAGCGGAAAAAAACATTGACCGGGCGACGCTGATCGAAGCGATCAGGAGCGCCATCGAGACCTCTGCCCGCAAAGGTTTCGTGCATCCGGCCAATGTAACCGTCGAGGTGGATCCGCAGACGTTGGCGTTCAAAGTGTTCGAGATCCGCGAAGTGGTGGAAAAGGTCACCGATCCCGCGCAGCAAATCGCCTTGGCAGATGCCTTGGAACTCAATTCGGACGTGGTAATCGGCAACCGGCTGAAAGTGCCCACCGAGCCCAAGGATTTTGGCCGCATCGCCGCCCAGACCGCCAAGCAAGTGATCATCCAGCGCATCAAGGATGCCGAACGCGAAAACGTATTCGTCGAATTCAAGCAGCGCCGGGGCGAACTGATTACCGGCATTGTAAAACGGATAAGCCATGGTAACATTTTCGTTTCGATTGGCAAGGCGGAGGCGATTCTCCCCTATCGGGAGCAATCCCCCCGCGAAAACTACAAACCCGGCGACCGCATCCGCGCCTATGTGACGGAGGTCGAAAAGGGCGCCCGGGGCGCGGCAATCGTTCTTTCGCGCACTTCCCCTGAATTGGTGCGTGCGCTCTTCGAATTGGAAGTGCCCGAAATTTACGACGGCACCATCGTGATCAAGGCCATCGCGCGGGAAGCGGGAAGCCGCACCAAGGTGGCCGTGCAATCCAAAGATCCCAACGTGGATGCCGTCGGCGCCTGTGTGGGCATGAAGGGTTCGCGGGTGCGCGCCGTGGTGGAGGAATTGGCGGGCGAAAAAATTGACATCGTGCGTTGGAGCGATAATCCTGTCGAATTATGCACCAATGCGCTCAATCCGGCGGATATCCTCAATATTGTGGTGGATGAGGAAAGCCGGGGCATTCTCGTGGTGGTTCCCCATGACCAACTCTCGTTGGCCATCGGCAAGAAGGGACAAAACGCCCGGCTGGCCTCCCGGTTGATCGGATGGAACATAGACATCCGCAGCGATCAAGAGGGTGCGGCCGACTCCGGCGATCCCGCCGGGGATGCACCGGAAAACACGGAAGGTTCCCAGGAGGCCTGATTGCGATTGGAAACAACGCCAGGCGGTCCTTGGATGTGGCGGAGGTAGAAGTTAATGCAGAAAATAGCCAGTCTGGCAAAAAGGCTGGACATGACCGCCGAGGAAGCCCTCGAAACGCTGCGGTACATGCTGTTTGATGTCGAAGACATCGAATCCGAAATCTCCGATGAAGCGTGCGATCTCCTCATTGAAGTCGAGGAGGACCCCGCGGTCAAGGACCGCGTGCGGGAGGAAAAACTCAAAGAGCGCGCCAAAGCCGCCGAATCCGCCCGAAAGGCCGAGGCACGGCGAAAAAGCGCGGAAAAACGCAAAGCGGCCCAGGCCAAGAAACAGGCCGAGGAAGAAGCCCGGCTCAGAGCCGAAGAAGAAGCCCAACGCGAAGCGGAAAAAGCCTCCGAGCAGCCGCCCGCGCCTGTCGAAACAACCGAGCCGGCACCCGAACCCACTCCGATTGAAGCGCCGGTGGCGCCTGTCGAAACCGAACCGGCGCCCGCGCCCAAGAAGACCGTCAAAAAGCCTGTCGCGGAGATCATGCCCGAAGAGAAACCCAAGGCCCCCACGATCGTCATCGGCAGCGCCATAGAACACGATTCCCATGTCGTGGAAGTCGTCCGGGCCGACGGCACGCGCGTGGAAGGCCCGGATGTGGTTGTCATTGAACCGGAACAAAAGCCGCCAATCGTTGTTCTGGAGGAAGAAGAAGAAACAGGTCTGTTGGCCGAAGCCCAGCGGCGCCAAGAAGAGGATGAACGTCGTCGGGCCAAGTCCAGCGATCGCCCCCTGCCCAAACCCGACCCGGCCGTCGTGGCCGAGGTTATCCGCAAGGCCGCGGAGCGTCAGAAGGGCAAATCGGAATCGCGCGCCGAAAAGCAGACCAAGTCGCAAAAACAGGACAAGGCCCAAAAGCATGATCGCAAGTTCGTCGAGGATGGCGGCGAACGCCGGAGTTCCGCCACCGGAAAGACTGCCCGTAAACGCCAGAAGAAGGCCGAACGGGCCCGCACGGAGGAAATGCGGCGGCGCGAGGCCGCATCGGCCTTGCGCGAATACCAGGCTGCGGGCACGTTGGGCGTAATCAAAAAACGGCATAAAAAACGCACCCAGACCGAGGCGGCCCCCGGCGCCGAACACGAAGCCGAGGAGCAACTGGTGCTCGAAGTCGAAGACAATATGACGGTCGAGCGCATGGCCGATTCCATGGGGATGAGCGTCAACGACCTGATCCTGGACCTCATGGATCTCAACATCCTGGCCAACAAGAATCAGGTGCTTTCGTTCGACACCATGCGAACGCTGGCCGAGCGCCACGGATTTGAAATCGAGGCCGTGATACCGGAAGAAACCGCTGTGCTCGAAGAAGAACCGGATGCACCGGAAGACCTGGTCAGACGGGCGCCGGTCGTAACCGTGATGGGCCATGTGGATCACGGCAAGACGACACTGCTCGATGCGGTCCGGTCGGCGAATGTGGCGGAGAGCGAAGCCGGCGGAATCACGCAGCATATCGCCGCCTACGACGTACCCATCAAGGAGGGCCGCGTGGTCTTCCTCGACACGCCGGGCCATGAGGCATTTACACACATGCGCGCGCGAGGCGCCAAAATCACCGACGTGGTCGTGCTGGTCGTGGCGGCGGACGACGGCGTCATGCCGCAGACCATCGAGGCGATTGATCATGCCAAAGCCGCGGAAGTGCCCATCGTGGTCGCCATCAACAAATGCGACAAACCCGACGCCCAGCCGGACCGCATCCGCCAAGAATTGACCCATTACGGCCTGCTCGACCAGCAATGGGGCGGGAAAACCGTCATGCACAACATTTCCGCCAAGTCCAAGCAGGGCGTGGACGAACTGATGGAACTCCTTTGGCTGGAGGCGGAATTGCTGGAACTCAAGGCCAATCCCAACAAGCGCGCCCGCGGCGCCGTCATCGAGTCCGAAATTACCCGCGGCATGGGGCCCGTGGCATGGGTTTTGGTGCAAAACGGCACATTGCGCGTCGGGGATGTGTTTCTGGCCGGCGAAAGTTATGGGCGTGTTCGGACGCTGATCAATGCGCGCGGCGAGCACATTCAGGAGGCCGGGCCGTCCTCGCCGGTCGTGGTAACCGGATTCAACGCGCCACCGGAAGCGGGCACCTCCTTCGTGGTGGTCAAGGAGGAGCGCATCGCGCGGGCCATCGCGGAAAAACGCGCCGAACTGAGCAAGCAAAAACAAGGCGCCGTCGTGCGGCACATCACGCTGGAAGATTTCCATGAGCGGATGATGGCCGGAGAGAAAAAGCAGTTGAATATCGTTCTGAAGGCCGATGTCCAAGGTTCCGTGGACGTGCTTCAGGACAGCCTGGCCAAACTCGGAAATGACAACGTCCAAATCGCCTTTGTCCATGCCGGCGTGGGCGGAATCAACGAGTCCGATGTCATGCTGGCCAGCGCGAGCGATGCGGTCATCATCGGGTTCCACGTCACCGCCGGCGCCAAGGTTAAAAAGATCGCCGAACAGGAAGGCGTGGACATCCGCACCTATCGCGTTATCTACGAGGCCACGGCAGACGTGCATGCCGCATTGGAAGGCATGCTCGCGCCCGAAATGCGAGAAACCATCGCGGGACACGCCGAAATTCGCGAAGTGTTCCGCAGTTCCGCGCTGGGCAACATCGCCGGCTGCTACGTGACGGACGGCGAAGTGTTCCGCGCGGCGCCGGCCCGGTTGCTGCGCGACAACGTGGTCGTTTACGAAGGCAAATTGCAATCGTTGCGCCGGCAAAAAGACGATGTCCGCGTGGTCGCCACGGGTCTCGAATGCGGCATCAAGCTGGAAAACTTCGACGATATCAAAGTCGGCGACGTCATTGAGGTTTTTCGTGTGGAATCCGTCGCCCAGGTGCTGGCCTAGCGCCCCCGGCGCTTCGGCGAGGACGCCCCCATGACGATTGGCGTCTTGCAGATGGACTTTCTGGTGCCCGGATCGCGATCGCTCAAGGACAAGCGCCGCGTTGTCAAGGGCCTCAAGGATTCGTTGCGCGCCCGATTCAACTGTTCCGTCGCCGAAACCGAATACCAGGATCTCTGGCAACGCGCGCGCCTTGTGGCCTGCGTCGTTTCGGCGGATAGCCGATTCGCCAATGAACAACTGAACGAAATTGCCCGGTTCGCCGCGAATAAATCCGGCGCGGAAATGGTTGATTATCAAATCGAGATGTTATGAAACAGAAGAACCAAGAGCCAATAGCCGGCCATCAGGAAAAGATTGCAGAGGGCGGATTTGAGAATCTCGGATCCCCGATCTCGAATCGTGCCACCGGAAGCCTGTCCTCCGCGATCTTCGGCCTTTCTCCAGGGAGTTGCCAAGATGCGCGCTAAAGGACGCCCGCAGCGTGTCGGCGAAATGGTCCGCGAGGAAATCGCGCGGCTATTGATAGACGGTGTGAAAGATCCCCGTATCGGCTTCGTGTCGGTCATGTCCGCGCGCATGTCGCCGGATTTGAAATACGCAAACGTCTACGTCAGCCTCTTTGGTTCGGAAAGCGAGCGGAAAAGTTCCTTTGCGGGACTTCGCAACGCCGCCAGTTGGTTGCGCGGCGAAGTCACCCGAAACCTTGGATTGCGTTTTGCGCCGGAAATCCGCTTCTTCCCCGACGACAGTCTTGACCGGGTGTTTCACCTGGAGGAAGTCTTTAAGGAAATCCACGAGGCAGAAGCCCGGCTACATCCGGCTGATCCGACTGAACTGACCGATCCGGCCGATCGGTCGGATACCGCGCACGCCGAGGAACCTCCCCATGCCGATGACTGATCTCGCCGTTATCGCCGCCCGTTTTCGCGGTCATGCTTCCTTCCTGATTGCCACCCACACGAATCCGGACGGTGACGCCATCGGCAGCATGCTTGGCACGATGCACTTGCTTCGCGCCCTCGGCAAGACGGATATCGTATGCGTGAACGACGATCCCGTGCCGCGCGTTTACGCGTGGCTGCCCGGCGCACCGGACATCCGGCCGAGCGATACCCGGATGCCCGGATTCGCCCCCGATGCGGTCATCCTGGTGGACGCGGGCAAGAAGGATCGTGCGGGACGCGCCGCCGAATGGTTCCCGTCCGGTGTTCCCTTATACGTCCTGGATCACCATCTCGAGGATCGCCCCGACGGGGATTTCCACTTCATTGATCCCACCTGCAGCGCCACGGGCGAACTGATCTGCGATCTGTTTCGGACCGCCAATCTTCCCATCAACAAGCCGGCCGCCGAATGTCTGTACGCGGCCATCGCGACCGACACCGGCGGATTCCGTTTTTCCAACACCACGCCGCGCACGCACCGCATCGCGGCGATGCTGCTGGAGGCCGGCATTGCCGCCGCGGACATTTCGTCGCGCGTATTCGATTCCATCTCGAAGGGAAAAATCGAACTGCTCCGGCGCGCCCTGGACCGCATGCAGATGGAAGCGGGCGGGCGCGTCGCGCACACCTTCATCACGACCCGCGACATGGATGAGGCGCACGCCAAGATCGAGGACCTCGATGGCATCATCAATTTCGCGCGAAACATCGAAGGTGTTGAAGTGGGCATATTGTTCCGCGAAACGGCGCCGGACACGACCAAAGTCAGCATGCGATCCAGCGACGCCTTCAATTCCGCCTCTTTCCTTGCCCCCTATGGAGGAGGCGGACACAAGGCGGCTGCGGGCGGAACCCTCAAGGGCACGCTGGACGCCATTCGCGCGGAGATCGTGAAAAAAACGATCGCATTGTTGGGAGAATCCGAATGAACGGCCTTTTATTGGTGGACAAGCCTTCCGGCATCACGTCGCACGATGTGGTGGATTGCATCCGGCACGCTGCCGGCATGCGGCGCATCGGCCATACCGGCACGCTCGATCCCGCCGCAACAGGCCTGCTGGTATTGTGCCTGGGGACCGCGACGCGGCTTTCGGAACACCTGACCAGTCTCGACAAGGTATATGAGGGCGCCATGCGCCTCGGCATCGAAACCGATTCGTACGACATGGATGGAAAAATCGTGGCGGAACGGGAAGTGCCCGAATTCACCCTGGACGTGTTGCAGGATGCCTGCAACCGGTTTGTGGGCGAGATTCTTCAAGTGCCGCCGATGGTCAGCGCCGTCAAAGTCGGCGGTGAACGGCTGTACAAGCGCGCACGACAGGGCGAAACGGTCGAACGCGAACCGCGCCGCGTGACGGTGCGCGAATTCGCCGTTCTCCGCTATACGCCACCCGATGTGTTCATCCGCGTGTGCTGCACGCGTGGAACCTATGTGCGAAGCCTTTGTCACGATGCGGGCAAACTGCTCGGATGCGGCGCAACGCTTGCCTCGCTGCGCCGGACCCGTGTCGGCCACCATTCGGTCGAGGAAGCATTGCCCATGGCGTCGTTCACGAATCGCGAAACCGTGGCGTCACGCCTGTTGCCCATGGACTCGGCCCTCGATCTGCCCATCGTAACCGTGCGCCCCACCGGACGTTCACTGGCGGCCACCGGCGGACTGCTGGGTCCTGCCGATCTGATGGAGCCGCCACCTGAAAAAGAAGGCTGGGTACAGATCAAATTGGCGTCTGGACGTCTGATCGCGCTCGGACATGCCCAGCAAACCCCCGCGGGCATGCGCATTCATGCCAAGCGTGTTTTGGTTGACTAGGAAAAACTTGGGGACTCAAGGACATAATAAAACCGCCGGCCCCAAAGGCCATCGTTTGCCGTACCCTTGTTGTTTTTTTCCTCCTTTTCCCCTTTTTCCCCAAAGACTCAACGACCCATGCGAATCGTAGAAGACATATCCACGTTCAAAGAAACGTTCCCGTATCTCGTACTGACGATCGGCAGTTTTGACGGTGTCCACAAGGGACACCGCCGCGTTTTGGCGGAAGTCGTTTCCCGGGCGCGCACACAAAACGGAACAGCCGCCGTATTGACCGTTTGCCCGCATCCACGCGAATTCTTCTCCCCCACTCATGCGCCGAATCTACTCACGAACAACCGAAAAAAATATGAATTGTTGGCCGAAGCGGGAATAGATGTGGTCTTTGTCCTGCATTTCGACGAGACACTGGCCTCCATGGACCGCGAGGTCTTTGTCGCCCGTATCATCCACGGGCTTTGCCGTGCGCGCGAAGTCATTGTGGGCCACGATTTTGCTTTTGGCCGCGACGCGACGGGGAATTACGCCTATCTCGCGGAGACAGGCCCGGCGTACGGCTTCACGACCTGTGAAATTCCGCCGCTGATGATTGACGGCGAACGCGTGAGCAGCACAGCCATCCGCGAGCGCGTGCTCGAAGGCGATCTGGACGAGGCCGAAGCCCTGCTGGGGCGAAAGTATTCGGTCACGGGCGAGGTCGTAACGGGCCGCGGTATTGGCCGGACGCTCGGTTTTCCGACAGCCAACGTCAAACCCCTGCATACGGCCATCCCGGCGCAGGGGGTTTATGCAGCCGAAGTACTTGTGGACGGGCGGCGCCATCCGGCCGCCGTAAATGTCGGCGTGGCGCCGACCATCCGACAAGACGAAACCGTCATTGAGGCTTTTTTGCTGAATTTCGAGGGCGATCTGCACGGAAAACCGATCGAAATCGTATTTCACAAGCGCATCCGCCCCGAAAAGAAATTCGCGTCCCACGACGAATTGATCGCGGCCATTCAACGGGACGTCCAAACCATTGACGCCTTTTTCCGGTCCAATCACCAGACACAACCCCAAAATGAGGGAACCTGACGGCATCCAATGGGTTATAGTACCTGATCCGCCTTGTGCGGCCGAATGGAAGGTGAAGTGAGCAATCTGGCGATAAAGGCCCTGATCATTGGCAGTCGTATCCTCCCGGACGATGGGGGAACATACGTCCGCGTTGCGTGGCACGGCATGGTTGTCGTGCTATCGGCGTTGATCTTGACAGCCTGTTCCACGACCCGCTATCGCGAAGCCGCCGACCGCGAAACATATCGGGTCATCCAATCGAAAAGCGTATCGGTTCCAGGCATGGATCCCGTCTTTACAATCGAGGAATCACCCATGTCTCCGCTGGATAATCTTCCCCTTGCAGGGGATCCGCCGGAATTTCTCGGCGAGGCGGCGGAATCCGAAAAAGGCGCCCGCGTCGTTTCACTGGAAAAGGCCCTTGAACTGGCCGTCCAACACAATCGCTCCTACCAGGCTCAGAAGGAATCCGTATATCTCATTGCACTGGGACTTACGCTCGACCGCCATCGCTACACGCCCATTTTTTCCGCGTCCGGCGGAACAGATTATTCACACACCACCCGAAATGAGACTAAATCGTCAGATCCGGCGCTCAAGCAGGCCTTCCACGATGCGCCGGACATGATGGAACGCATCAGCCAAATGACGGGAACGCCGGCCCATCTGCTTACGTCATACGCCGCCTTGGTTGCCCAGGCGCCGGATATTGCGGGGCTGAAGGCCGGTTCGACGGCCGTGGCCGGCGAGGACAGTGTGTCGGCGCGGGGACAGGCGGGCGTGGATCTTCTCCTGAAAGGCGGCGGGCGCATCGCCGTGGATATCACCACGAATTTTCTCCGATTTCTGACGGGCGATTCTCGACTGAGCGCCACCTCGGCGCTGGCCGGCTCGATTACCCAGCCGCTCTTGCGCGGCGCGGGACGCAAAATCGCCGCGGAAAGCCTGACGCAGGCCGAACGCGATCTCCTGTACGCCTTGCGTGATTTTACCCGCTATCGCCAGCAATTTTCGGTGGAAATCTGCTCCGATTACTACGGGGTCCTTCAAGATCGCGATGCCGCGAAGAACAACTGGCAAAGTTACCAGAGTTTCAAGAAGAACGCCGAACGCGAGCATGCGCTCGAAGCCGAAGGCAAACGAAAACAGTCCGACGTGCGCCGCCTCGATCAAGCACAGCTCAGCAACGAAAACAGTTGGGTTTCATCAATCCGGCGCTACCGGCAGCGCCTGGATTCGTTCAAGATCAAGATGGGGCTTTCGGCCGATGCCCCCATAATACTCGACGACCACGAATTGGACAGTCTGAGGGAAACCGGCATCATCCATCCCGGCATTACGCCCGAAGACGCCGCCAAGGTGGCGGCCGCCAGCCGGCTCGATCTCTATACGCAACGGGATCGGCTCGAGGATGCCGGACGAAAAGTAAAGATCGCCCAAAACGCATTCCTGCCGAAACTCGATGCGCGGTTCGACATTACGCTGCCCGGCCAGCCCGGCACGCACCCACAGCATTTCGACCCGGAGAGAACGCGCTGGAATGCCGGATTGGACATCGATCCGATCCTCGACCGGAAATCAGAACGCAACAACTACCGCGCCGCTCTCATCAGCCTCGAACGCGCCCGGCGAAATCTCGAACTGGCGGAAGACACGGTTACGCTTGAGGTGCGCGACTCGTGGCGCAATCTCGATCAGGCCAAACGGGCCTACGAAATCGCCTGCAAGTCCGTTGAATTGAATCAGAAGCGCGTCGAGGAACAGGAATTGCTCTCGGAGCTGGGCCGCGCCACGGCCCAGAATCGCGTGGATGCCCAGAACGACCTGACCGCCGCGGAAAACAACCGGACCGCCGCGCTGGTCGCACACACCGTGGCGCGCCTGCAATTCTGGCGCGACATGGGCATCCTGTTCATCAAGGAAAATGGACAATGGGAGGAAGTCACCGATGTCCCCAAACCCTGACGCCGTTCTCCCCACACGCCGGAAACGCTGGCTGCGCTGGGCGATCGTTGTTTGCGTAGTGGCCGCCGCAGGATATGCGCTGTTTCCCCGTCGCGCCGCCGTCGTGTCTTCGGGAACGACGGCCCTCGTCAAGCGGGGTCCCCTGGCCATCACCGTCGTCGAGGGCGGCAGCATCGCGGCGCTTGAATCCCAGGACATCAAATGCGAGGTCCAGGGCCAAACCAAGATCCTCAGTATCGTCGAAGAAGGCTATTATGTCACGCAGGAAGACGTGGATAACGGCAAAATCCTGGTCGAGTTTGATTCAAAGGAATTAATGGATAAGCAAACCGCGAAGGAACTCGACTTTCAGAATGCGGCCTCGGCCCTGGCGGGCGCCGTGGCGGATTACGAAATTCAGATCAACCAGAACCGCAGCGATCTGGCCGCGGCCGAACTGGCGGTGAAATTCGCCCGCATGGATTTCGAGAAATACGTCGGCGCGCAGATTGCCACCGAAATTCTTTCGCGCTACGGATTGCTGGAACACGAGAAGAAAATCGAGGAGGGGAAAAAACTGGCCCTCGACGTGGCGTTCATCGAAAATCTCGATTTGACCTTGCTTGGAAAGAACGGGGCGAACGGAGCGAACGGGGCGGAAAACGTGTCCGAAACGCCGGCCGGCGAAACGGCAGGATCGGAACCGGCCCCCGCGCCCGCCAATGAGACGGCCGGATCGGAACCGGCCCCCGCGCCCGTCGCGGCAGAAACATCAACAACCACACATTTCCGCACACCGGATGAGATAGACATTCCCATGCCGGACGTGGATTTCTCGGTCTATGCGGATCCCGACAAACTCGGCGACGGCGCGGCGCAGCAGAAACTGCGAACGCTGCAAGACGCCGTGCTCATGAACAAGAAAGAACTCAGCCTGTCGCAAACCCAACTGGAAGGAACCGAGCGCCTCGCCCAACGGGAATTCGTCACCAAAAACGACCTCGACACCGAACGCCTCAAAGTCGAACGCAACGAAGTCAGCCTCAAATCCGCCGAGGTCAGCCTCGAACTTTACATCAAATACGAATTCCCCAAGGAAACCCAGAAAGCCCTGTCGGATTACGTCGAGGCCTTGCGGAAATATCAACGTGCGCTCAAACTGGCCATTTCCAAACTGGCCCAAGCCAATGCGCGACGAAAATCCGCCGAGGCCACCTACACATTGCAAACCAAAAAACGCAACGAAATTCAGGAACAGATTGCCAAGTGCAAGGTACGGGCTGAACGCATGGGGCTGGTCGTCTACGGCGGCGACGAAAACAACTGGCGCGGCGACGACCGCATTCAGGAAGGTTCCATCGTCCGCGAGCGTCAACAAATCATCACCATCCCGGACATGAACCAGATGGGCGTCAAGGTCAAGATCCATGAGGGATATATCAAGAGCATTCAGAAGGGACAAAAGGCGCGGATTCGGGTGGACGCCTATCCCGGCGAAGAACTGGAAGGCGAGGTCGTCAAAGTCGGCATTCTGCCCGACGCGCAAAATCGGTGGATGAATCCCGATCTCAAAGTGTACGAGGTCCGCGTAAGCATCCCCGGGCGGCGCGAATGGCTACGGCCTGGACTGAGCGCGCAGGTGGAAATCCTGGTCAAGGAAATTCCCAATGTCCTGTACGTTCCCATTCAGGCTGTAACCCCCATAGACGGCGAGCGGTTCTGTTACGTGGTCGGATTGGCCACGCAAGAGAAACGGAAGGTCGAGGTCGGAGAATTCAACAATGAGTTCATCGAAATCAAAAAGGGGCTGAACGAGGGCGAAAAGGTCTTGTTGCGCGCCCCAATCGAACCACAAACCATCGATCGGGATGCGGCCACAGGCAAAGAGAAAAAGGAATCCGGAAAGGAAAGAAAACGCAAGCGGCCCGAAGAACCCGTTTCCCCTCAAGAGGAAACAGATCCGGCCCGCAAGAAGTCCCCGGAAACGTCAGGCAAGGCCGATCCGCCGCTCCCCTCTCCCTCAGCCGCCAAATCGTCCGGAATGTCGAAAAAAGAGAAACCGGCCTGATGGAAACACCGGCCTCCACAGCATCCCAGCCGGTTGTGCGGCTGGAAAACGTGTACAAGACCTACCTGATGGGCGCCGTAACCGTTCAAGCCCTGCGCGGTATCACGCTCGATTTCGCGGAGGGCGAATATGTCAGCATCATGGGACCGTCAGGGTGCGGCAAGTCCACCCTGCTCAATCTGCTCGGATGCCTGGATCGCCCCACGGCCGGGCGCTACCTGCTGGGCAGCGCCGACGTCTCGCAGTTGGACGACGACAACCTTTCCGAAATCCGCTGTCGCCGGCTCGGCTTCATTTTCCAGTCGTACAACCTGATCCCGCAACTTTCCGTCATCGAGAATATTTCCGTTCCACTGTATTACCAGGGCCGTCCCGAACGGGAAAGTTTGGCAATCGCGAGGGAATTGGCGGCGCGCGTCGGTCTTTCCACTCGCCTTGATCACAAGCCCTTCGAACTGTCCGGCGGACAGCAGCAGCGTGTGGCCATCGCGCGGGCCCTGGCCAACGATCCCCTGATCATTCTTGCAGACGAACCCACCGGGAACCTCGACTCGGCCTCGGGCCGCGAGATCCTGGAAGTGTTCGACGATCTGCACAACCAGGGCAAGACGATCATCATGGTCACCCATGACGATGCGATTGCCCATCGCACGACGCGGCTGGTCCGGCTGCGCGACGGATATGTGGAAGATGACATCCGGAATTGACAAGGCGTTTCTCGTTCCGGCCGGCGGTCTGCTGCTGCGCCTGTCGCATCTTCAGCGCATCGTGCGTCTCGGCTTTCGCAGCCTGTGGTTGCATCGCCTCCGCTCGCTCCTGACCGTGCTCGGCATCGTGTTCGGCGTTTGCTCGGTCATCGCGATGCTCGCGGTCGGCGAAGGCGCCAGTCACGAGGCCCAGGAACAGATTCGACGCCTCGGCAGCAACAACATCATCGTGCGCAGCCTCAAGCCGCCCGAAGAGCAGAAAACCTCCACCAACCGCAGTTACGTCGCCGAGTACGGCCTTACCTACGACGACATTTCCTGCATCCGCGCCACCATCCCCGGCGTTACGGTCATCATGCCCGGCCGCATCATGCGATCCTACGTCTACCGGCTCGGGCGCCGCGTGGACGCGGACGTGGTCGGCACCGTTTCATGGTATCCCGAAATGCACGATCACCGCGTCGCGCAGGGGCGCTTCTTCACCCAGGAGGAATTCGACGCGTCCCGGAACGTCTGCGTAATCGGTTCCCGAATGGCCGAAGTCCTGTTTCCCATTGATGTCCCGATGGGACATACCGTTCGCGTCGGCAGCGACTATTACCGCATTATCGGCGTCATGCAGCCCGAAACCAAAGCCGCCGAAGGGGCTGCGGCCGACATGTCCTCCGCCGAGGCCTCCTCGCAGGCGATGGCCATCGATCGCATGTTCATCCCCCTGACCACGGCCAAGACATGGTTCGGCGAGGTTCTCATCAAGCGGCGCAGCGGCAGTTTCGAGGCGGAATCCGTCGAACTGCACGAGGCGACCATCCGCGTGGACCGGCAGGACGACGTGCTGGAAACGGCGGCCATCATTTCCGACATTCTGGCGCGGCTGCACAAAAAGAAGGACTACGAACTCATCGTGCCGTTGCGCCTGCTGCAGCAAGCCGAACGGACCAAGCAGATTTTCAACATCGTGCTCGGCTCGATCGCCGCCATATCCCTGCTGGTCGGCGGCATCGGCATCATGAACATCATGCTCGCCAGCGTCACCGAGCGCACGCGCGAAATCGGCATCCGCCGAGCCCTCGGGGCCAAACGGCGCGATATCGTCGTGCAGTTCCTGATTGAAACCGTCATTCTGAGCGGCGCCGGCGGCGCCATCGGCGTCGCGCTCGGCGTCTCTATCCCCTTCGCCATCGCCTACTTCGCCGACATGGTCACCATCGTCACCTTCTGGTCGCCCCTGATCGCTTTCTCCATATCGGCCCTCGTCGGCGTTGTTTTTGGTATCTACCCCGCCTTCCGCGCCGCCAATATGGATCCCGTCGAGGCCCTCCGGCACGAATAGAATCCCCGATTGTGCTACAATGCATCTGCCCGAAACAACGGCAGGGAAATCGTGAATGAGCGGGAATATATGCGAACAATCAACGAAAAGATCTGTTCTGCCCGTTTCGCCTTGGGCAGGCGTTTGTGCGATTGTTCTCTTGGCGACAGGACTACGGCTTTATGGTATTACCAGGGAAAGTCCTTGGCTTGACGAGATCATAACTCTTCAATATCTCGACGCATCGAACCCAATCCAATATCTCCGTGAAGTCCATACACGAAATCCGGCTTTTCCGCCTGTATATTTCCTGATGGAATATTTCTGGGCGCGGCTGTTCACTAATCCCATCGTTCCGTTGCGTCTGCTTTCATTGTTCACGGGGATTGTCGGGATATTAGCCGTTTACATGCTTGCTGCCCGTTTGTTCACGCATCGGGCCGGCCTTATTTCCGCTCTCTGCATCGCCATGAATAGTCTTCACACGTATTATTCGGTTGAAATACGCGGATATATGTTGGTTTTTGCCTTTGCGGCAATATCCGGCTATTCGTTTGTCATGGCCGTGGAAACTGGACGTCGCGCGTATTGGGCCTTGAATCTTTCGATGAATCTGCTTATGGCATGGACTCATATTTTCTCCGTGCTTTTCTTCATTTCACAGGGTCTTGTGCTATTGTTTCGACGGCAAAGGCACGGTATGGGGATAATGTATTGGTTTGCGGCAAACGGATGTTTTGCGTTATCAGCCTTGTTATGGATCAAATTGCATGACAACGGCACGATCTTGTCCGGAGTTTCCTGGATCACCAAACCCTCAATTTTCAATCTTGAAAATCACAGCATCTTCGGATTTTTCATGCTTTGCGCGGGAAGACGATGCCTTGACTCTCTTGATTCATCCCAAATGTATATTGTCCATCTCATGCCAATCATGGACACTTTGCTGGCCGTCATCTTCTTGGCAATTATGCTTCCTGCGGGAATTTTCGCCTTACAACGGATCCATTTCCCAAATGATTCCCCCATGGTAATGAGCCCGAAAGAAAAGACGATTTTTCTCATTGCCTGGCTCATGGCCCCCCCCTTTTTTCTTTATATTCTTTCATGCCTCTGGGTTCCCTGTTTTGTATCCCGGTATATGCTTTATTCGCTGGTTCCGTTCTGCATACTCATAAGTGTGGGGATAACGGCCCTGCCTGTGAGATGGACGAGAAAGACCATTGTAACGACGATAATGGTTCTTCTCGGATTCCAGACCATTCCTCTCCTTGCCGTACCGCAAAGACCCGATTGGAAAGCAGCTGCTGCCGTAGTGCGCCAATCCTTCAAACCGTCCTTGCCTCTGTTGACTGCCAACGAATTGGACAAAGTTTCGCTTCATTACTTTATGGAACCATTTCGTCGGATCAAAGCGGCCGAATCGCCCCCCGATGCGGCGAGTGCCGCTTTGGTATTGTTGAAGCGGCATACCGGCGTCGTGGTCGTGCTGCAGGAAGCCGCTCGCAGGAAAATATGCGCCGCATTCGAGGAGAAATTAACTGGGCTCCCTGTTTCTTTTTCCGTCACGACTATCAGGGGCGCCCGCCCCATCCACATCTACCATCTTGTCCGACAACCCAACAAGCCGGTTTCTGGCCAAATAATCCAGACAAGCACGGAAGATCTTATGGCTCGCTTTGAAAACACGAGGCATTCCAAGTAACCGGTGTAAAATTTCTTGCCCCCGATCCCCGGCTAAGAAAAATCCCGTTGGCGGGATCTTGTTGGCTTCA
>DAOTMJ010000049.1 GCA_035450225.1 Candidatus Hydrogenedentota bacterium | reverse complement strand
GAAAACGGTTTACTTGCCTTGATCCATGAGAGTACCTTGTTCTCGGAGTCGTGAACGTCCCGGAATGGCTATCTTCGTGGAACTTCTCATCCTTTTGCCTCAAGAACACAGTACTCTCAATCTTGATCCTTTGAATGCAATATACCTTACCGTCCGGAGCGGTTGACTTCAAATCCCGGCGGCGGGACGCCCTATAAAGGGCATGTAATCAGGCTAACCACAAACGCCCTGTTTGGAATTCCCGTTGTTTCCGTGTACACTCTTCATTGGTTATGTGATTCTTCGGACAACGTCCAATCTTTTTTATTTTTATCACGTCAGACAACAGTAAACGGGTTGGGGTTTCAGGGCGGCCCTTGGCCGCAGGGAAACCGGCGGAAGCGTGGTATGTCCGCGTGATCCGAAACGACACCGTGCACGAGGCAAATGGAGCGACCATGGCGAAATCGCGAATTTTGGTGATTGACGACGAGGCGCTCATGCGCGAGTACGTCGAGGAGGCGCTCGTGCGCAGCGGTTACGAGGTGACCACCGCGACGAACGGCCGCGACGGCCTTCAACTGCTGCGCGAAAAGGGGTTCGACGCCGTCGTCACCGATCTCAAAATGACGCCGGTGGACGGGCTTGAAGTCGTGCGGCGCATCAGGGAGGAAAAACTCGATACCCGCTGCATCGTCATGACGGCCTACGGAACCATCGAGACTGCCGTGGCCGCCCTCAAGGACGGGGCCGAGGATTACATCCTCAAACCGTTCTCGCCGGACGTTCTTGAATTGGCCGTCGCGCGGGCCCTCGAACGGGGCCGGGTCGCCGAGGAAAACCGTTACCTGCGCGCGCAACTCAACCGGAATTACGACTGCAAGGCGCTGATCGGCAAAAGCGCCGCCATGCGCAAGGTTTATGCGGAAATCGAAAAGGTCGCCTCGAGCCGGGCGACCGTCCTCGTGCGCGGCGAAAGCGGCACCGGCAAGGAACTTGTCGCGCACGCGCTGCACTACAACGGACCGCGCGCTGACCGTCCGTTCATCAAGGTCAATTGCGCCGCGCTGTCCGCGGGATTGCTCGAAAGCGAACTGTTCGGCCATGAAAAGGGGGCTTTCACGGGTGCGCACGAACGGAAAATCGGCCGTTTTGAACTGGCCGACACCGGTACGCTGCTGCTCGACGAAGTGAGCGAAATCGGCCTCGAACTGCAGCCGAAACTTCTGCGCGCATTGCAGGAACGCGAATTCGAGCGGGTCGGCGGCGTCTCGTCCATCCAAGTGGACACGCGGATCGTCGCCACGTCCAACCGCAACCTCGAACTCGCCGTCGAGAAAGGCCAGTTGCGCGAGGACCTGTTCTTCCGCCTCAACGTCATCCAGATTGTGCTGCCGCCGTTACGCGAACGGAAGGACGACATCCCCCCGCTGATGGATTATTTCCTCGAACGGTACGCCCGTGAAAACGGTCGAAAGATTACGGGTTTCGCGCCGGAAACCCGCGAACTGTTTCTCGATTACGCATGGCCCGGCAACGTCCGCGAACTGCAGAACGCCATCGAGCGCGCCGTCGTGCTGGCCGCCGACAAGATTCTGCGGCCCGAACATTTTCTGCTTGGGGCCGTGCGGCGTCCCGCCGGCGAGACGGGCCTGACCCCCGGCGTCACGCTGGCCGAAACCGAAAAGCAACTCATCCTCAAAACCCTCGAATACTGCAAACAAAACCGGACGCATGCCGCGAAAGTCCTCGGCATCAGCGTCCGCACCTTGCGCAACAAACTGAAGGAATACGGGCCGTAAGGAGCCGTTTATGCCATCGCAGGACCACGTCGCTTTTCGTGTTTCCGACATGGAGGCCGCACTGAACTTTTACGAGCAAACGCTCGGACTCCGGCGGCTTTCGTGCCAAACCGACGAAGACCATCACGAACGGTTCGCGTTTCTCGAACTCGACGGCGGCAATCTCGAACTTCTTCAACCGCTCGACGAATCGAACCGCCCCGTGTCCTTTGCCAAGCCCACCGTCGAAGCGCCCTACTGCCCGCACTTGGCGATCCGGACCGGTGATTTGGATGCCGTGGCAGACCGGCTTCGCGAACACGGCGTGCCCATCGTCAAAGGCCCGCTTGAAATCCCGGGACAGGTCCGCTGGCTCTATCTCGCCGATCCCGACAACAACATCATTGAATTTGTTCAATGGCTGTAGCCCTGTCCGAAAAATGCGCGCGAAACCGGCCGCACAGGAGGACAGTCATACAATCCGAAAGGCTGTTGCTTTCGGCCGTGCGCCCGAAGCAGCGTGTGACCATTCTTGGGAAAAATCCCGGCAAACCAAAGGAGCGGTTCAAATGATCAAGCGAATCACGATAGGGGCGTTGATTGCGGCGGCCGCCTTGTGCGCGCCGTTGCAGGGGTTGGCGCAGGACACGGTCGAATCCATCCAGAAGGACGTGTTGGCCAAGTGGGACAAGGTCAATTCGTTGACGGCCGCCATCACCGGCACGGGCGATATCAAACTCTCGCCGGAGTCGCCCACGGCGCTGCATCTCGTCGCGTCCGGAAACCTGGATTCCCTCAAAAAGGACGGCAAGACGTTTTCCCGCATCGAACTGGGCGCGGGACTGACCCCGCAGGCCAAGCCCATGGCCCGCATCTTGGCCGGTTCCGATGGCAGCGCCGCCTATGTCGAAACGGAATTCCTCGGAAAGGTCGAGTCGAAGACGGTGGATCAACTTCCGATTGCGGCGGATGCGAAAGGCCTCTTCGACATCATGAACCAGCACCTGAACCTGACCGTCATGCCGCCGGAAAAGGTGGACGACAAGGAGGCCCATGTAATCGCCGGTGAAATGAAAAACCCGGAAAAGGACATTCCCGTGTCCAAGATATTGGCCTATTTCGAAAAGGAAACCGGCATCATCCTGAAAGTGGTGGCCCTGAACATGGAAGGCCAGCCGATGGTCACGCTCGCCCTGCGGGACATCGTGTTGAACGCGCCCCTCCCCGAAGAAAAATTCCGGTACACCCCGCCCGCGCCTCCGGCGCCTAAGCCCGAATCCGCCCCGGCGGCCCCGGCGGCGGAAACGGCCAAGGCGGCCCCTGCCTCCGGCGAACAAAAATAGCGGAAATAGGAAGCGCAATCCGCCGCCGTGTTTTTCACGCGATCTTCCACGGATGCGCCGTCTCCATGCCCCACGCTATACTTCCGCGGACAGGAGGACGCGCCATGATCTTGCGGGTGTTGTCGGACGAACAACTCGCGAAACTGCACGCGGTTTCGCTCGACATCCTGGCCGAAGTGGGCGTGCGGGTTCCGCACGACGAGATGCTGGCGCGGCTTGCGGATGCGGGCGCGCGCGTGGATTCCGCGAAACAGCATGTCCTTTTTCCGCCGGAGATGGTCGAGCGCTGCATCGCCTCCGCCGGCAAACAATTCACGATCTACGGGCGCGACCGATCGAAGACCGCGCAATTCGGCCATGGCACGCGCAACTACAATTCCATCGCCGGCGAGGCGCTGTGGATTGACGATGATTTCACCGAGCGGCGCTATCCGACGCTCGACGACGTGACGACCGCCGCGCGTCTCGGCGACGCGTTGCCGCACATCAACATCGTCGGCGCGATGGCCGATCCGCAGGGTATTCCGCCCGAATGCCGCTGCGTGTACGTCGCCGCCGAATTGCTCAAGAACACAACGAAGCCCATCACGTTCTGGTTCCACGACCGCGCATCCGCGCGTTTCATTCTCGACCTGTTCGCCGTCGTCGCGGGCAGCGAGGCGGACGCCATCCGGCATCCGTTCGCGTACCCGTTCCTCGAACCGATCAGCCCGTTGCGATTTGCGCGGCACGGCATTGACTTGCTCTTCGAGACGTGCCGCTATCCACTGCCCGTGCCCATCGGCCCGATGGCCCAAGTCGGCGCGACCGGTCCCGGCGCCCTCGCCGGCACGCTCGCCCAGGAAAACGCCGAGATCCTCGCCGGGCTCTGCCTCGTCCAGACCATCCGCCCCGGCACGCCGATCTGTTACGGCGGCATCCCGCATGCGTTCGATATGCGCACGATGCAACTGGTCTTCGCCGGTCCCGAACAGGCGCTCATGGCCGTCGCCATGACGCAGATGGGCAAACATTACGGCCTCCCCGTCTACATCAACGTCGGCCTGACCGACAGCAAGATCCCCGATGCCCAGGCCGGCATCGAGGCCGGGATCACGCTCGTCTGCGGCGCGCTCGCCGGGGCCGACATCTTCGGCCATCTTGGCATCAGCGGCGTGGACCTCGGCACATCCCTCCCGATGCTCGTCATGCAGCACGAAATCATCGGCTACGTCGAGCGCATCTTGCGCGGCATCGCGTTCGACGACGACGCGCTCGGCTTCGATACGATCCGAAAAGTCGGCCCCGGCGGCAACTACCTCGCCGAAGAACACACCGCCCTCCACTTCCAATCCGAACTCTGGTTCCCGCAACTGCTCGACCGCAACTTCTGGGAACCCTGGCGCGAACTCGCTCGCAAGGACATGTTGTCCCGCTGCCGCGCCATGAAAGACGATCTGCTCGCGAACCATGCCTGCGAGCCACTGCCCGGCGACGTCCAACGCGATGTGGATCGGCTCCTCGCCGACGCGCGGCGCATTCTTACAAGCCACTGATCGTCTTCGACAGCCAATCTCGGATTCGTTGAATCCCGCGGCAACGGCGCGGGTCAGGGCGAACCGGCGGCGTAAATGCGCTCGAATTCGCGCCGGTATTGGTCGGCGATGGCCCGCGAATGGAGGATGAGCACGTTTTCGTCGTTCCGGTTTTCGGCGGCCTTTGAAAAATTGTAACTGCCCGTAACGACCACCTCGCCGTCCACCACCATGACCTTGTCGTGCATGATGTGCGGGTTGCCGTCCATGCGGACGTCCGCGCCGCATCCGCGCAGGAATTCGTCCTGCGCGCTTCGGTTGCCGGCCTGGGTCTTGTCGAAGACCGCGCGGACGCGGACGCCTTCGCGGATGCGCCCCGCCAGCGCCTTGGCGATGGGTTCGGAGGTGAACGCGAACGCGAGCACGGCCACGTCCGTCTTTGCGCCGGCGACGGTTCGCACGATGGCGGCCTGCACGCCGTCGTCCGGCGAAAAGTAACATTCGATCCGCGCGCCGTCCACCTCCACGACCGGATGGGGCGTCCGTTTTCCCTTGCCGAACCGGCGCTCGCCGAACATTTCGGTGAATTCGTCCGTGAAGTTGACGGCGAGGCGTTCCGACGCAATCAGGAGCGAATTGTTGTCGTTACGGTACATGCAGTTGTTGGTGATATTCGTCGAACCGGTCCAGACGAGGCGGTCGTCCACCACGCAGAATTTGTTGTGCATGAACGGTTCGCGCCCGTCGAACACGACGGGGATCCCCGCCTGCATGCACGCCTGCACGGCGTCGCGTTGCGCGTAATCCGAATCGGACACGATGCGCACCGCGATGCCCGCGCGGTGTCTTTCGATGAGGGCGGCGGCGACGGATTCGAGTTCGAGATCGTAGAAAGCCGCGATCACGGAACGTTTCGCGCCGGCGATCAGGCGGACCAGCGCGCGGTCAATGCCAAAAGGGTTGAGGGACTGGCAGGGCGCGAAATACACCCGGATGGCGCCGGCATCGCCGGTTTGCGCGGCATCCGTCCGCGCGCCGGGATCCCGTTCCTCCTGGATTTGGCGCGCGACGAACGATCGCCCGCGATCCAGCGCATCCGCCGCGCGTCCGCGCAGGACGGCGATCGGATGCCCCGCGATCCGGTAATGAATCAGTCCCGCCGCGCCGGCCACGACGACGATCAGCAGAACCAGCGCCACGGCGCGCAACAAACCCGCGCCGCGCGCGTCCCGCGTCATGCGCCCGTGTTTCCGGTTCGGAACGGCATCGCGCATGGGCTTCGCTTACACGAGGGCGCGCCGGCGCGCAATCCAAACGCCGCCGCACATTGTCAGCACGGCCGATAACAGCATTAGCCCCGGCATGCCCGCGGCGGGCAGGGACTCCGTAATACGCACGACGGCCGTTTCGGACGTGACGGACTGGGTGCGGTCGTCGCGAATCTGGCACGAGTAACCTGCGGCGTCGGCCAACTGCACGGAGGGGATGATGTAAGTCGGTCCGTTGGCGTTGGGGATGTCCACGCCGTTCTTGCGCCAAGTGTACCGTAGCGGCTGTACGCCGCCACCGGCCGTAACCGCCAAGGTTACGGTCTGGCCGATTTGCACCGCAACGCTTTGCGGCTGGTTTATTATGGTTAGCAGGCCGACCACCGTCAGCGTGGCCTTGCGTGAACTGTAGGTCGTCCCATGGTAGGTGGCTTCACACCAATACCGGCCGGATTGCGCCGTGTTGGTTTCAGGCAGGATCAGCATGGGCGAGTCGAACCCCACGTCGGTCACGACGCCTTGGTTGTTTTCCCATTTCCATTGGAGGACGACGGGATCCGCATGCGGTTCAAGTTCAATGGTGAACGTGAACGGTTCGCCGGCGTACACCTGCCCGCCTTCGGGCGGCGCGGCGAAACCGAAATCGTTGTTGACGACATAATAGGCCGACGCGTCGTTCGCGCACTCGTTGCCCGCGGCATCCTTGATTCCCGTGGCGCTTACGCGGATGCCGATGTTGCCGCTCGCATCGCCGTGGGAAAGCGCGACCTGGACCTTGTACGAGGGGCTTGCGCCCGAAATGGCGAACGTCGCGTATGGGGCAAGCGATCCGATCAGCGAAACGTTGCCGGCATTGAAACTGTCGTCCACGTCCTCGCTGAACGTGACGCGGAACGCGACCGAATCGGCATCCGTCGGCGACGGATCGTCGAGCGTGACCATGGCGGCGGGCGGATTGGGATCATAGAGCCGCACGAACATGGGCGACGCCGAAACGCGGTTGCCCGCGGCATCGGACGCGGCCCCCGCGAGAACCTGCGCAAAGACCGGCCCCGCGCCGGCGGGCACAAGGTCGAACGTGTAATCCGTTCCGCTGCCCTGGAGGTTCTGCACGGTGGCGTTCATCGGGGAAATGCCCTCCGCGGAAAACCCCGTGACGGGTTCGCTGAACGTGGCGCGCGCCGGAATCGGCGAGAGGCGCGTGGCGCCTTGCGCGTCGGTGCTCAGATATACGGTTGGGGGAATGCCGACGGCGCCGCTGTAGTGCGTGGCCGTGTTGACGGCGCCGAGCGGGTTGCCGCCGGCATCGGTCGCGCCCGTGACCGTAATCGTGATGTTGCCGCGATCCAGCATCTCGCCGGATCCCCATGTCAACCGATAGGTGTTTCCATAGAGCAACGCGGCCGTGTCCGGATGCGCGGCCAGCGAGCCTTTCCCTGATCCGCTCAACGTGTAATTGGCCGGCGCGGTGGCGCCGTCGCCCATGGCCGCGCTGAACACGACATCCACCATCCCGTTGTAGACAACCGTCGCCGAGACGACGCTGGTCCGCGCGAAAACGCGCGTGAATACGGTCTCCAGCGCCGCGTTTCCGTTTCCAGCGGCATCCGTTGCAATGCCTTCGGGAATGTTCGCCGTCACCAGACCTTCCGAGGCCGGCACAAGGTTGAACGTGTACGACATGCCGGTTCCGGCAAAGTTGGCGACGGAAGCGTTGCCCGTCGCGATGTCGCTGCCGGTAAAGCCGGTCACAGGTTCGCTGAAGGCCACCGAAACGGGGATGGGCGAGGCGCCCGTTGTGGCCGGCGTGGCGGACGTCAACTGGACCGTGGGAACGCTGGCCACCGCCGCCCCGGCGTCCGTGCCCGAATTCGGCGAACCGATGGGGTTGCCGGCAAGGTCGGACATGCCGCTGGCCGTTACGGTGATGTTGCCGCCCTTCACCATTTCGCCTGTGTTCCAGCCCAGACGGTAGGTGTTCAGGCCGACGAGCGTCACGGAATTGGGCGACGTGGCAAGCGATCCCTTGCCGGTTCCGGACAAGGCGTAGTTGGTGTTTGTCAACGCCGCGGCGTTCATGGCTTCGCTGAACAGGATATTGACCGCGTTGGAGGCCTGCACGGACACGCCGAGCACCGTCGGCGCGGCGCCGATCGCGCCGCCGGCGACCGTGCCGGAATTGCCGGTCGAGCCGATTGCGTTGCCCGCGGGATCTTTCACGTTCGACACGGTCACCGTGATGGAGCCGCCGTTGCGCATTTCGCCGGAGGTCCACGTCAAACGATATTTGTTGCTGCCGACATAGACCACGCCGGCCGGATAGGCGCTCAACGAGCCGAGACCCGTGCCGCTTGCGATGTAGTTCGTCGGCACGAGGGCGCCTTCCCCCAGCAGTTCGCTAAAGGTAACATCCATGCTTGAACCGGATTGAATCGCAAGCGCCGTCACCGTGGGCGCGGTTCCGATTCCCCCGCCGTAATGCGTGCCGCTGTTGTTGATGCCGGCGATCGGATTGGCGGCCGCGTCGTAAACACCCGAAACGGTCACGGTTATCGTCGCGCCGTTGACCATTTCGCCGGAAACCCATGTCAGCCGGTACTTGTTGCCGCTGCTGAGCGCGACGGATGTTGGATTCGGGGACAGGGATCCCATGCCCGGTCCCGACAAGACGTAGTTGGCGTTCGAGGTTACCCCGGCGCCCATGGCTTCCGAAAAAGTCACGTCAATCGTCTGGGCGGTTTGCGCGGCGACGGTCGTGACCCGCGGTGCGACCCCGACCGCACCGCCCGCGTGCGTGCCGGTGTTGTACGCGCCGATGGCGTTCCCGTAGGCGTCGGACACATTCGACACGGTAATGACAATGTCCCCGCGATCAATCATCTCGCCGGATGTCCATGTAAGGCGATACTTGTTGTTGCCGGCCAGCGCGACCGAGGCGGGATTGACGGCCAGGGTGCCCTTGCCCGATCCCGAAAGCGCATAGTTGGCTGCCGTGACGGCGCCGGCGCCCATCGGGCGGTTGTACGTCACGTCCACCGTCGTGCCCGACGTCACGGCCACCGTTTCAACGCCGGGCGCGCCGCCCATGCCGCCCCGCGGATCCGTCGCGCTGTTGAAACCGCTCAACACATTCCCATACGCATCCAGCACGTTGGAAACCGTGATCGTGATGTCGCCGTCGGGAACCATCTCGCCGGTCGTCCATTCCAGCCGGAACCGGTTCGGGCCGACCAGGGTGACCGTCGTTGGATTGGCGGCCAGGGTGCCCTTGCCCGTACCGGAAAGGGTGTAATTGGCGGGCGAAGAGGCGCTTGCCCCCATGGCCCCGTTGTATTGCACGTCCACGTGCAGGCCGTCCACCACCTGAACCGACTGCACCGAAGCCAGCGAGCCGATGTAACCGGTCTTGGAACTGGAACCCACGGAAGTCGTTACCGTCAACGTGACGGCAAAGACGCCGGGGATCCCGTACACATGCACCGGATTCTGTTCCGGACTGGTGGCGCTGTCGCCGAAAATCCACGACCATTGCGTGATAGGAATACACGACGGCGTGACTGTCGTGTCGGTGAACTGGACCGCCAGCGCCGCGCCGCCAAACGACGGCACCGCCGTAAAATCGGCCACTGGAGCCGCCATTTCATACGCGCCCATGTCGAAGGCCGCGCCTTGCGGCCGGGTCGTCCCGGTGATGTCGGTGGCGGGCGCCCCGACGTTCGTGCCCGTATTGATGCAGGGCGAACCGCTGCCCAGCCGGAAATCGTTGACATTGGCGTCGGCAAACACCGGATTCTGGGCGATGTTTCCCGTGCCGGCCAAGCCCCCCTGCACATTGCAATAGGTCGCGTTGAGGGTCGCTCCGGTGCTGAAGATTTCACCCCCCGAATCGAAAAAAAGAATGGTGTTCAGCAACGTGACCGTCGCCCCGTCGGCATAAAGGCCGGCCCCGGCGGTGGCCTGGTTGAGCGCAAAGGTGCAATTGACCAGCGACGGCGTGCTGCCGTTGAAACTCCACATGCCGCCGCCGTTGGTGGCGACGTTGCGATACAGCAGGCAGTTCGAGAACACCGGCGATCCACCGTCGTTGTACACGCCCGCGCCGCTGAACGCGGTGTTGGAATATATTGTGCACTTCGAAAACGTGGCGGATGAGGACCGGTTGCCGATGGCCCCGCCGACGCTTGCGCTGTTGGCTGTAAACACACAATTGGACACCGTGCCGCCCGACGTGTCGCTAAAAAAGCCGCCGCCGCAGCCGTTCCACGCGCTGCCGTTGGCGTTGCCGCCGGTGATCGTGAAACCGTCGAGCGTCGAACCCGTCGTCCCCTTGACGACATGGTACGCGCGAACACCGGCCCCGCGTCCGTTCGCCCCATCAATGGTCACGACATGCGCCACCCAATTCCGCTGCGAAAGCTGCGTCTCGTATCCGCCGGCGGCCTTGCCGATAAAGCCGCCGTACACGCTGACATTGGTTTTGAGCACGAGCGATCCCGCGGCGTCCGCCGTGCGTGGCTCGTCATAAACACCCTCGGCCACCCATACGCGATCCCCGGCCGCCGCGGAGTCTATGGCTTGCTGAATCGTGGTATAAGCCGTCCCCCAACTTGTGCCGTTCTGCGTGCCCGTATTGTCTTTGTCAACATACCAAATGGCTGCGGTCGCCTGCATCGCCGCACACATTCCCGCCACCAACCCCATAACCAGATTCTTATTCGACATCCGCTGCCTCCTCGCTCCGCGAATTTCTTTTTTGATTGAAGACCGCATTACGTTCCCCCCACGCCAATCCTGCCATTCCGGATTTCGCTCCGTTGAACACAACCGCCAATAAACAAGATCCCACCCTGCCTTGTTACGCTTTGTTGGGACACAATACGGCCACTACTGCACGCTTGGCTATTTTACCACAAATCCAGCGTCTGCAAGGAAACAGAAATTGCTTGACTTCTAACGGTTACACATTCTACAATCTACCCGAAGGCTACAAATAACACACAAGGAACAAAGGCCGTGTCGCTGGCCGCCGAACTTCATTTGGATCGTCCGTTTTCGGACTTGCGCCATGAAACCCTCTTGAACATTGTGCATACGGCCGGTCTCTTTTCGGCCGTGGGCGAGGCGCTTTTTCGTCCGTTTGGCCTGACCCAGGCGCAGTTCAACGTCCTGTTTGCCCTGAAATACAAGATTGGCCCCATCACGCAGGCGGGGCTTGGCAAGCGGCTCGTGGTCAGCCGGGCCAGCATCACGTCGGTGCTCGACAAACTCGAACGCAAGCAGTTGGTCGTGCGCGAGAGCGTGTCGGGCAACCGCCGGATCTACCATGTTTCGTTGACCGCGAAAGGGCGGGCCATGATCGAGCAAGTCGAGCCGCTGTACCGCGAACGGATTCACGCGGCCTTGGCGGACCTGAGCGATGCGGAGTGCGTGAACGTCATCCGGTACATGGAGCGCATGCGGGCGCAGACGGCCAAGATGCGCGGCGGCGCGTAGTTTTCTGCGCGCATCACAACAAGGAGAGCAACGATGGTTGCGTCGAAAGGGATGCCGTCGGGCAAACCGTACAGCATGAAGGGGTTTTGGGCGTTGATTGCCACCCAGTTTCAGGGGGCGTTCAACGACAACCTGTTTCAATTCCTCATCCAGTTCACGATTTTGGGCGTATTGATCGGACCGGGCAAGACCGCCGATGAATCCACGGCGACGATGGTCACGGCGGTCTCGACGATTATTTTCAGCCTGCCGTTTCTGGTTTTCCCCGGCGTGGCAGGCGCGCTTTCCGACCGGTACAGCAAACAATTCATCGCGGTATGCGTGAAGGTCTGGGAAATCTTTATTGTCTGTTTTGGTTTCTTTGCGTTCTATTTGGAATCGCCTGCGTTCTTGTGGGTCATGCTTTTTTTCATGGCGACGCATAGCGCGTTCTTCAGTCCCGCGAAATACGGCATCCTGCCGGAAATTTTGGAAGAAAGCCAGCTTTCCTGGGGCAACGGCGTGCTTCAAATGTGGACGATTATCGCGATCATCGCCGGCACGGGCGCGGCGGGTCCGTTGCACAGCGCGCTGGGCGGCAAAACGTATCTGGCGACGTTTGTCCTGCTGTTTCTCTCCTGTGCCGGTCTGGTGATGGCCCAATACATCTCGAAACCGCCGGCCGCGAATCCGGCACAGCCCATCCGGCTCAACCCGATGCAGGGCATGATTGAACACTTCCGTATCATGAAAAAAGACCGGTGGCTGCTGTACACGGTCGTCGGCTACACCTATTTCTGGTTTGCGGGCGCCTTGCTCCGGGCAAACGTGTTCGCGTACGGCGCGGCCAATCTTCACCTTAGCGAAACGCAGATCAGCGCGGTCTTGGCGGCGCTGGCGGTCGGCATTGGCGTGGGCGCGTTGGCGGCGGGCTACTTGTCTCGTCAGAAGATCGAACTGGGTCTCGTGCCGATGGGCGTGCTGGGCATCGCGTTGTTCAGCGGCCTGCTGGCGATGCCGGACATGAGTTTTTGGACATGCCTCATCCTGCTTTTCGGCCTCGGCTGCGCATCGGGCGTGTTCGATGTGCCGCTTGCGGCGACCCTCCAGCAGCGCAGTCCAAACCATATCAAGGGCGGCATCATGGCCACGACGAACATGCTCACGTTCGTGGGCATGTTGGGCGCGGGGGCCCTGTACTGGGCGCTTACGCGGGCGGGCGTCAACACCCGGCAAGTTTTCATGCTCAATGCGGTATTTTCGCTGGCGGTCGGCTTGTATATGTGCTGGCGGCTGCCGATCCTCGTCATCCGTTTCCTGTTGTGGCTCGTCACAAACACGGTGTACCGCGTGTCGGTCATCGGACGCCCCAATTTTCCCATCACCGGCGGGGGGCTCCTCGTCGCCAACCACACCTCCTACATCGATCCGATCATGTTGCAGGCCGTGGTGGACCGTCCCATCCGCTTTCTCATGTACCGCGGCTACTATGAAATGAAGTGGATGCGGCCCATCGCGAGGATCATGAACGCCATCCCCGTCTCGGCGGCCGATTCGCCCGCGGAATTGAGGCGTTCCCTGAAAGAAGCGGCCGACACCATCAAAAACGGCGAGTTGGTGTGTGTGTTCGCCGAGGGCGAGATTACGCGAACAGGCCAGTTGCAGTCGTTTCGCAAGGGGTTTGAATTGATCATGCGCGGGATTGACGCGCCGATCATCCCGGTGCATATCGATCGGCTGTGGGGCAGCGTGTTCAGTTTTTCCGAAGGCCGGTTCTTTTGGAAGAAACCGAAGGAATTCCCGTACCGCACCACGGTCAGTTTCGGCACGCCCATGCCGGCGGACACCTCGGGCCCCGTGTTGCGTTCCATCATCCAGGAAATGGGCGCGGAGGCGTTCGCCGCGCGCAAGATGAAGCCGTGTTTGGTGGATCGCGCTTTCCTGAAGGCCGCGCGCCGACGTCCCAAACTCATGGCTATCGCCGACAGCCGATCGGGCGAACTCAGTTACTTCAAGACTTTGGCTGGTTCAATTGTGCTGGCGCGCAAACTCAGGGCCATTCTCGACAAGCAGCCGATGGTGGGCGTTCTGGTGCCGCCGTCCGTCGGCGGATGTTTGACGAACCTGGCGCTTGAATTCATGGGGCGTGTTCCCATCAACCTCAACTACACCGCTTCGGCCCAAGCCATGGAATCCTATGCGCGGCAATGCAAACTTTCGCATTGCATAACCGCCAAGGCCTTTCTGGAACGGCTGCCCGTAACCGTGCCCGGCATCCCCGTCTATCTCGAAGACATCATGAAATCCGTTACGACCGCGGATCGCGTCATCGGGGGGCTGCTGGCCAAGGCCTGTCCGGGCTGGCTGTTGGGCTTCCTGCTGGGTGCGCCCCGGCGCACGGCCGAGGATCTGGTGACCGTGATCTTTTCGAGCGGCAGCGAAGGCGATCCGAAAGGCGTCATGCTGACGCATGGCAACATCCTGCACAACGTGGATTCGCTGGCGCAGATCATCGCCCACAAGGACGGCGACGTCATGATGGCCATGCTGCCGCTGTTCCACTCCTTCGGGTTCATGGGTACGATCTGGGCGCCGCTCATCAACAACCTGTCCGTCGTCTATCATCCCACCCCGCTCGAACCGAAGGCCATCGGCAACTTGATCAAAAAATACAAGGCCGAGTTTTTCATTTCGACGCCGACGTTTCTTCAGAATTTTACGCGACGCTGCGATCCGGATGACATGAAAAGCCTGCGATACCTGCTGGTCGGCGCCGAAAAACTGACTGACCGCGTGCGCGATGCGTTCATGGAAAAATTTGGCGTCGAACCGCTCGAAGGCTACGGCGCGACCGAATGCAGCCCGGCGATTTCGAGCAATATCCCCGATTTCCACGGCGACGGCCATCACCAAATCGGCATGAAACGCGGCACGGTCGGACGTCCCATGCCCGGCATCGCGGTCCGCGTGATCGATCCCGACACCGGCGAAATCCTGGGATGCGGCCAGCCCGGACTCCTTCAAGTAAAAGGCCCCAACGTGATGAAAGGCTATCTCGGCATGCCGGAAAAAACCGCGGCGGTTTTGAAAGACGGCTGGTATTCAACCGGCGACATCGCCTCGGTTGACGAGGATGGGTTCATCACGCTGACCGACCGCCTCGCCCGGTTTAGCAAGATTGCCGGCGAGATGGTTTCGCACACCAAAATCGAGGATACCCTTCATAACCTTATCGGGCTTACCGAACAGGCGCTGGCCGTGACCGGCGTGCCCGACGCGGCCCGGGGCGAACGTTTGATCGTCATCCACACGTTGTCCGACGATCAACTCGCGCAACTCCTGCGGGCAATGGATAAATGCGAAGAACTCCCGAATTTGTGGAGACCGCGTCCAAACGCTTTCTACCGGGTCGAAGCCATCCCCGTGCTGGGCACCGGTAAAATGGACATCAAGAGCGTTAAGGCCATGGCGCGCGCCTTCGATGCCGGCGACCTCTGATCCCCGGCGATTTTACTTGGGACGATTGCCGACTGCCGCCTCCCTGTAACCTTCCTCCGCCGGGAAGGGTCTAACCAATTGGGCGCGTGGCCCCATTTTCGGCCGATGGCGACCGGAAAGGCATCACAGCGGAGAGGACATAATGACGAAAAGGACGTCATTCACGACGTGGCCGTTTTTTTACCGGTAGTGTCCTTTATGTCCTTGAAAACCTTGTGTTGACGAAGCCTTTACGGTGCTGATGGCCCCTATTTCGGTTGATTTTTGGCGGAAGTCTTTGGTTTCAGGAGTATCGGTAATGGTTGACAGTCCCGGTTCCCGCAACCCATGGTATCGCGATTCATGGGCGATTGGCACGGCCTTTTTTTTGGCGATGGTGGCTTTTGCGGCGATCTACATGGCCCGGCCGCCGTTTCCGAAGCCCGCCACCGCGCCCGCCACGGATTTTTCCGCCGAACGCGCGCTGGTCTACAACCGGGCGCTGGCCTCCGAGCCGCACCCGGCCGGTTCGGACGCCAACACAAGGGTACAGCAATACATCGTGGACACGATGAACGGACTCGGCATACCGGCAGAGCACGTGGCGAGTCCCTATGCGGGCGGACACAGCGCGGGCATGCGCAACATGGTTCTTGCGCGGCTGTACGGCACGGCCAACACCAAGGCCATCATGTTCGAGGCGCATTACGACAGCGTGCCGTACGGTCCGGGCGCGGCGGACGATTGCGCGGGCATCGCGGCCATGATCGAAATCGCGCGGGCGTTGAAGGCCGGGCCGCCGCTCCG
Organism: Candidatus Hydrogenedentota bacterium; assembly: GCA_035450225.1. Classification (NCBI taxonomy): domain Bacteria; kingdom Pseudomonadati; phylum Candidatus Hydrogenedentota; species Candidatus Hydrogenedentota bacterium. The sequence goes on along the minus strand of DAOTMJ010000049.1, from coordinate 9,651 downwards.
AAACGACGTTATCTTTGTGTTTAGCGATGCGGAAGAAAGCGGCATGCTCGGCGCCAAGGCCTTCTGCGAGCATCCGTGGTTTGGCGATGTGGGGGTTTTGATCGGGTACGAAGCGCGCGGCAACCGCGGCAAGGCCTATATGTTTGAAACCGGCCCGGAAAACGGCTGGCTCGTCAGGCAACTGGCGAAATCGGGCGTGCATGCCGTAACCAGTTCCTGCATGGCCGATATCTACTACCGCCTGCCGTTTCGCGCCGACTTCGGTATTTTCAAGGAGGCGGGTCTCACGGGGTACAACATTGCGTTTATTGACAATTTCGCCCATTACCACACCAAAAACGACAATCCGGACAACCTCAGCCTGGCCAGCCTTCAGGATCTTGGCGAGTACGGCATTCGGCTCGCCCGCCATCTGGGAAATATCCCGATTGACAAGGTGAGGGCGCCGGATCTGACTTATTTCACGGTAATCGGACCCTTGTTGGCCTATTATCCGGCGACGTGGAACCATCCTTTGACGTGGATCGTCGTGGCCCTGCTTGCCACCGTGCTGATTCTGGGGTTTGTGCGGCGGCGCCTGACCCTGCCGGGGTTGCTGGCCGGCTGCCTGTTGTTTGCGGCGGCGTTGATTGTGACCTCGGCCGTCCAGATGGGATTGCTCGCCGTGCTGTATGGCCCGTCGAAACTCTTCACGCAATTGACGCGCGATCTGACCTCGCTGCCCGATATTCATTTGATTCAGCAGAACAACCTGTACGGAACAGCGTTCGCCCTGATAGGCATCGCGACCTTTGTCCTGCTGGCCGGAACGTTCATGCGCCTTGTCCGCCCGTATCATCTCGCGTCGGGCGCGCTGATGGCATGGGTGGGCCTGATGTTTCTGATCGGCGTGTTTCTGGAAGGGGGCCTTTTTATTGCCCAGTGGCCCCTGCTGTTCGCTTCGTTGGGGCTGGCATTATTGTTTCTGGACAAAAATGCCGGTGATCCTTCGCCGGCCCGGGTGGCCGTCGCTTCGCTGTTTGTCGTTCCCGCCATTGTGCTCTTTGCGCCCGCTTTTGTGGCCGCGCTTTCGTTCGTGTATATCCTTGCCAGTCCCGTGACGATTCTGATCCCGGCGCTTGTCCTCGGCTTGGCCGTTCCGCAACTGGCGATCATCACGCGCCGAAGCCGCCTCTGGCTGCCGGCGGTCTGCGCCGGAGCCGGCGGCCTACTGATAGCCGTTGGCTTGCTGAACAGCGCCCCCACGCCTCTCCGTCCCCAATTCAACTGCGTGTCGTACCGGCTCGATCTCGATGCACAACAGGCGTACTGGTACAGCAGCGACCCGGCGCCCGATGAATGGACTTCCCAGTTTTTCCCGCCCGGCGCCTCCCATGCGCCAACCGAATCCGAAAGCGACCGGGAAAAAGATCCCTTCCGGAGAATTTCATCCCGCATCCATGCCGAACTCACGATGAAAGCGCCGGCCCCCGTCGTCGAATCCCTGGGACCCGAAGCGCGGATAGTCTCCGATGCCGTTGAAAACGGGATACGCAACGTCGTGGTGCGCATCGAATCGAAACATGCCGAGTCCATGCACGTGCGCGCGGGAGAGGGCACGAAGGTGATTGCGGCGTCCATTTTCGGCAAACCGCTCGACGCCGGGGGCGATCGCTGGTATCTCAGCCTCCATGTGTTTCCCCGGGAAGGCGTGGACCTTTCCCTCGCCCTCGAACCGGACAAACCGTTTTCGCTGCAACTGATCCAGTTTTCCCACGGCTTTCACGCCATTCCCGGAATCAGGCCGCGGCCTGCCCACATGGCCTCGGAGCCGAACACTATCCGGCGGCACAAATTCATCCGCGACAGCGATGTGCATGTTGCCAAAACGGTCTTTTTTCCGCCGCAGGCCATGTGAATAAATTCGGCGTTACGTTTTCGCGATGCTGTCGCGATGCGCCCAAACTTTTTCAAAGGCGTTGCCGTACTGTTCGATCAATTCGGGCTGTTCCGACGTGAAATACGGCAGGAGCACCGCCTTGCGGTTGGCCTCCGCGCATCCGGGCAGCGAGTCCTCGGCGGGAAGCACCGGCATGTGCCGCCACCATTTCTCCTCGCTGTAAATCGGATAGGTGTGCTGCAAGCGCAGGTTGTATTCCGCGGCCTCGACGCCTTCGGCCTGTAAGGCCTTGACCGCCGCCGCGCGCGACATGCCCGCTTTTTTTTCGTCAATGAAGATGATGTTCTTCGCGTAAAACACCCGTTTGATGCCGGAGCGCACGAATTGTTCCGACACGCCGGGCAACTGCGTGATGCGATCATTGAGGCGTTTGACCTGCGCGACGCCCGCCTCGTTTTTCGCGTCGAGATCCTTCAATTGGATGCGGGCGAGAATGGCCGCGATGGGATGAATGCGCATCTTCCCGCCGAAGGCCGTGCCCTGGTATTTCTTGTAGGGGCTGTCGTCCGCGAACGTGTGGGGCAGGTCGTAGTTTCCGTAGGTGGTGGCGCGCTCGAAATCCCGCGCGTCCTTGTACATGCCGATGCCGCCCTCGATGGCCGGCAACGGCTTCGTGGTTTGCAGACTGAACCCGGCCATACGGCCCCAATTGCCGACGAGCGTGTCGTTGACCCGCGCGCCGTGCGCATGGCTGCAATCCTCCACCACCTCCAACCCGTGCTCTTTTGCGAACGCGCAGATATCGTCCATGTCGCACGGCAGGCCGTACCAGTGGACCGGCATGATTGCCCGCGTTTTTGGGGTTAGCCGGCGTTTGCAGTCTTCGAGGTCAATGTTCAGCGTCCGGGGATTCGAGTCCACGAACACCGGGACCAGATCGAAGAACCGCATGGGCACGACCGGAAACCACGTGCTGTAATCCGGCACGAGCACTTCGCTGCCCGGCGGCAAATCCAGCGCGAACAGCATCGAGGTCAGCGCGCTGGTTCCGTTGCAGTGCGCCTTTGCATACGGGCAACCGTGATACGCCTTCCATGCCTCCTCGAATTCCGCCACGGGCTTGTAGTCCGGATTGCGCAGGAGTTCCGTGACGGCCCGGATTTCCTCGTCGCCGTACAGCGGCCATTTTTGCGCATTCGGGACTGCATGGGTGACCGCCTTTGGCCCGCCGTCAATCGCCAGCGTTTCCTTCTTCGCCTGGGCGTTGGCCGCAGGACTCCCCGCGGATAAATCCGATAAATACAGACTTGCGCCCAGCGCCCCCGCCGCTTTCAGAAAACCGCGCCGCGTGTTTTGTCTCTTTGTCAAGTTCATCGCCGTTACTCCCTCGTTGATGGCCCAATCCATGGTTGGGGCCGACTTTCCACAATCGCCGGGGAATCATCATCGTACAATGATACTTTGGTTCGCAACTTCTACCGCCTTTGCGTGGAACATGCCAACGCGGAAGTCAAGCCCGTCATTGGGACAGGGCGGACGGGCCGCAGGGGAGTTCCCTTGTCAATGCCACGGTTCAGACCAGACGAAGCCGTTCGGTCCCCACAGAAGACGACAGGGAGGCATGTTCCGATACCCATTTTCAGTCGTGTTCTCTGGATTCCACCCCAAATGAGTCGCGCGGCCACATGCCAACGATCAAGAGTCAATAACGCTTATAATGTTGACAATCAGCATCTTGCGCAGATTGGTCCGGATGGGATATTCCGTGTTTTTTACTGGCACGGATTTTGCTGACTTGTTAGTGTCTCTTTGTCTAGCGGCGTGGCGTTCCGGGAGATTAAGCCGTGTAACGGGAGGACGCGGCGCGCCGAAGGCAAACATGCAACCGGGAACAGGTTTAGGAGTGCTAACAACCATGATCAAGGCGAACAAGCTGACGATGCACTACGGTCCCGTAGTGGCCTTGAGGGATGTCTCCTTCGAGGTGAACCGCGGCGAAATAGTCGGGTTGCTGGGACCGAACGGCGCCGGCAAATCAACCGCCATGAAAATCCTGACCACGTATCTGCACCCGACGAGCGGAACGGCACAGGTCGGCGGGATAGATGTGCTGGACAATCCGCTGGGCGTGCGACGAATCATTGGATACCTTCCGGAAATCCTGCCGCTCTACATGGATATGGAAGTGCGGACATATCTGGATTTCGTGGGGCGTGCGCGGGGTCTGAGCGGCGGCAAGCTGAAGCAGCGCGTGGAAGTCGTGCTTGACGAGTGCGGGCTGCGGCCGATGTACCGCAAGATCATCCGCGAATTGTCCAAGGGTTACAAACAGCGCACCGGCCTCGCCCAGGCGCTCATCCATGATCCGGACATCATCGTGCTCGACGAACCGACTTCCGGCTTGGATCCCCACCAGATTGTCGAGATCCGCCAATTGATCCGTAAACTGGCCGCGACGAAAACGGTCATTCTCTCGACGCATATCCTGCAGGAAGTCGAGGCGATGGCCGACCGCATCGTCATCATCAACCGGGGCCGCACCGTCGGCGACGGCACCATCGAGGAACTGCGGGCCCGCGCGCGCGATTTCGACCGGACCGCGATATCGCTCCAAGGCGACCGCGCCGAAATCGAGCGGATGTTGTCTGGAATGGACGGCGTGCGCAAGGTTCATTACGAGGGCGAGGTGGACGGATGTTGCTCGTTTACCGTCTACAGCCGGATTGGCTCGGAAATCTGGCGTGAACTCAACAAACTCGCGCACTCGAAGAACTGGGCGGTGCGCGAACTGGCGGTCAAGCCGCTAACGCTGGAGGAAACATTTCTGACGCTGACGGAACCGGCCAAAAAACGCGATGAAAAGGAAGGAGCGGCCGCATGAAAAACATGGTGACCATATTGCGCCGGGATCTGGGCGCGTGTTTCACGTCGCCCATCGGCTACATTTTCATGATTGTCTACGTGTTGATCAGCGTGGGCTTGTACATTACCTCGTTTTTTACCTATCCGATGGCGGATCTGCGCCCGTATTTCATGAACCTGCCCATCCTGTTGTGCGTGTTCATCCCGGCGGTGACGATGCGAATCTGGGCCGAGGAACGCAAAGAAAACACGTGGGAAATGCTGCTGACCTTTCCGATGAAGGCGCGCGAACTGGTGGTGGGCAAGTTTCTTGCCTGCCTCTTGTTTTATGCGCTGACGTTGGCGGCGACGTTCACCCTGCCGTTGATGCTTGTCGCGCTGGGCAAGCCTGACTTCGGCCCGATGGCCACCGGCTACTTCGGCACGCTGTTGCTGGGCGGATTCTTTCTGGCCATCGGCATATTCTTTTCCGGTTTCTTCAAGGACCAGATCGTGGCGTTCGTCGTGACGTTGCTGGCGTGTTTCGGCATTTTCCTGGTCGGCACCGATTTCATCGCGTCCTATCTCGACGGCATGAAACCCGGCTTGGGATCGCTGCTGAGCCAGTTGGTCGGCGTCGCGGATCATTACAACGCCTTTTCGCGCGGCGTCATCGAACTGGCCGATCTGTTGTATTTCCTGGTGTGGACGGTGTTGTTCCTGGTATTGAACGTCATGTACATCGAGGGTCGGGGACGTCCAAAGGCGAAGACGATCTTCGGCGCCGCGGTGGCCATGTGCGCCGTGATTGGCCTGTTGTTCAACTGGCTGTTGGCCGGCACGAGCCTTGCCCGCTTCGACAGCACACAGGACAAGATTTTCACCGTATGCGATGCATCGCGATCCATCCTGTCCAAAATTGATTCCCCGGTCCAGATAAAACTCTATATCACGCCGAAAGAAAAAATGCCGACCGGCATGAAGCAGTTGGAACAGCAGGTCAAGGACAAACTCGAGGAACTGCGGCTTGCGTCGAATGGAAAACTGGAATATTCGGCCGTCTATCTCGAAGTCGCGAACGTCCTGGCCGACTCGAAGCAGGGCATGGAGAGCGCGGAAGACGAAAAGGATGAAAACAAGGCCATCGAAAAACGCATGCTCGACAAGGGCGTCGAGCCGTTCTCGGTGCGCGCGATGAGCGAGGACGAAGTCACGAACAAACTCGTCTATTCGAGTATCGGCGTCGGATACAAGGACAAGAAGGAGGAAATCATTCCCCAAGTCATGCCGCAGAACGTGGACGAGCTCGAATACCGCCTCGTCAGCACCATTTACAAACTGACGCGCGAAAAAGCGCCGGTGGTCGCGCTGGTGGCCCCGAAGGAAGCCATCAACATCGATCCGCAGATGCGGCGCCTGTACGAACAGATGGGCCAGCCGGTGCCGACGTCCGAGGATCCCTTCAGCACGATTGAACAGGTCCTCGGATATGAAAAATACGAAGTGCGGCGGATTGATCTGACCGAGGACAGCAAGATGCCGGATGAGTACGACGCGCTGGTGGTCATCAACCCCCGCGAACTCAACGACCGCCAGAAATGGGAAATCAACCGCGCCCTCGTGGCCGGCAAATCGGTCGTGCTGGCCGTACAGAACTACGAATGGGATTATCGCGCGACGCGCTCCGGCACGAGCATCACAAAACGCGAAGAGAAACCGCAGATCAATGACCTGTTGAAGAATTACGGGGTTACCGTCGCGGAAGAAATCCTGATGGACGTGAACCATGTGCCGTTGACGATTCAGAGCAGCAACAATCCGCTGGCGGCGCTGCTGGGCGGCGGCCAGACGGTCAATCTGCCGATGCACGTACTGGTCAACAGCGACACCATGGCGTCGGACAACTCCATCACGAGCCGGCTGGGATCGATCTTCTACCTGTGGGGTTCGCCATTGTCGCTGGACGAGGACACCCTGAAAAAGCACGGGCTTACCGCCAAGACGCTCATGACGACAACCCCTCGTGCATGGACGGTGCCCGGCACGGAACAAGTCAGTCAGGCCACGTTTGAAAAACCGGCCAGCGGAAAGGCGTATCCGCTGATGGCCATGATTACCGGCCAGTTCCCGGATGCCTACAAGGACAAGCCCCGCCCCGCATGGCCGGAAGAGCCGCCCATGCCCGGCCAACCGCCGAAGCCGCCCAAGGAAAAAGAAGAGGAAGGCGAGGCGGCGCCGGTGACTCCGGCTCCGGGAAAATTAATCGTGATGGGTTGTGCGGAAATGTTCCGCAAGAATTTCCTGCAGGCCGGCAATCTCGACCTGTTCATGAACAGTGTTGACGCCGTAACGCTTGGCGATGAATTGGTGCATGTGCGCAGCCGGAAACCAATCGATCGCATGATTACCATGCCCGATACCACGACGCGGCGCATCTGGAAGGTCATCAATTACGCGCTGGCCCCGGCGCTTATCGCGGGCGTGGGCATCTTCACGACCATGATGCGCCGGCGCGCGCGCAACGCCTACACGATGAGTTTCGGCATAACGGAAGACTGACGGACCCGCATTTCACGGAGATTGTACAGATGAAACCGAAGAGTTTGATACCGTTGGCGATCATTGTGGCTGTCCTCGTGGGACTGGTGGCCTATAAGAAAATATCGCAACGTCCCCCATCCCTCATCGAGCAGGCCCGGCTGGTCCGGCTGCTGCCCGAAGGATTCTCGAAAGCGGACGTGGCCCGGATTGAATTGACTTCGGGCGACAAGACCGACGAGAAACTCGTGCTGACATACGACAAGGACGCGGACAAGTGGCGAGTCACGACCCATTTCAACGCGCCCGCCAAAAAGGACACGGTCGAAAAATACCTCGATGCCATTGCGAAGATGAAAGGCGAGCCCCGCGCCATGGGCGCGTCCGAGACCGCCTTGGCGGATTACAATCTGACAGAGGCGAAAGCCTTTCACGTGGCGGGATTCAAAAAAGACGGCACGGAACCCATCTTCAACCTGCTGGTGGGCAAATCCCCCGGTTACAAGGAAGTGTTCGTGCGCAAGGCCGGTTCAAACGACGTGTTCGTCGAGGAAACGAACCTGAAGCAGCAGGCCGGCATTTACGACTCCACCCCGCCGCCGGCCAAATCCGGTGAAAAACCCGAAGAAAAACCATTGCCAAAACCGGAAGCCGGCACATGGCTCGATAAGGAAATCGTGAAGGTGGATTCCGAGAAACTGACCAAGGTCGCGCTGACGCTTCCGGACAAGTCGCTCGTGTTCGAGCGCCGTGAAAAACCGAAGCCGCCCGCGGACCCGGCCAATCCGCCCGCCGAGGAGAAGAAGGACGAGCCGGCCGCGTCGAGCGAGAAAGAAAACGCCAGCGTGGTTACGCCCACGTCCACAACCGCTGCGCCCACGCCGCCCGCCGCGCCGGAAAAGCCCGAATACGAATGGGTGCTTGCTTCCGGCGGCGCCGGGATGACGCCCAAACCCAACAGTATCGAAACCTACATCAAACGTTTCTCGCCGCTTAACGCCACCGACATCGTCGATCCCGCCAAGAAGGCGGAATGGGGATTGGAATCCCCCGCGTTTACATGTGTGTTGTCGGTGGAGGGCCAGCCCGACATACGAATCGAGGGAGGGCGTCCAACGGCATCGGACAATGGCTATGTGCGCGTCGCGGACGCCAAGGAAGATATTGTCTACTCGATGGCCAAATACAGTTTCGAGCAGCTCTTCCCGAAGGGTACGGATTTCTTCGATTTGCCCACGTTTTCGTTCGACAAGAAAACGATAGACGCCATTTCCATATCGGGCGCGGCGGGCGATATCGCGCTGGCGCGCGAAGGGGAAACCCTCAAGGTTATAAAACCGGCTTGCGATTTGAAGTCCGTTACAACCGCGTTGGACAACGTCGTGAACACGCTGGCGTCGTTGCGCCCCTCCGACTATGCCGACGGCGATCCGGGGCTGGGCGATCCGGTGCGCACCCTAACCTTTACGGCCGCCGGCCAACCGCACGCCATCAAGCTTTATTCCGAAAGCAAGACCATTGAGGGGTCTTATGTGCGTGTTGACGACAAGCCCGAAATACTGGTGCTCGGCAAAGCCGATGTGGGCAAGGTGTTCCCCGCGCCCAACGATCTGTTCGAGCGCAAGTTGTTCGATTTCGATGCCGACGACGTCGCCGAAATCGCCGTGAAAACCCCGGCGCAGGAATATGTCCTGGCGCGCGAGGGAGACACATGGAAGGTCAACGTGTCCGGCGCCGTCTTTGATGCGGACAAGGAAGTCTGCGAAGACTTGGCCGAAGACTTGGCCGGGGCGCAGGGCGATCACATCCTGTTCGGACAGGCCGGCTTGTCCACTCCGGCCGACAGCACGATTCGGATAAAGCTCAAGGAAAGCGGTGAATTTACGCTTTCATGTGCGCCCGAAAAAGACGGCAAGCGGGAAGTGCAGGCTTCCGGCAAGAGTCTTGCCTTCGACATGTCCGCATCGGCCATGGATGGGCTTATGCCGGCCTTGGACAAGGTGAAAAAGCCCGAACCGCCTCCCGCGCCGACACCGGCTGAAACTCCGGCCTCCACAGCGGAACCGGCTCCTGCGGCGGAACCGGCCCCTGCGGCGGAACCGGCCGCGCCGCCCGTCGAGCAGGCGCAACCTGTGGAAATCGCACCGGCGCCGGTTGAATTGCCGGCGCCGTCCGTGGCCACGCCGCAGCCGCCCGCGGAACCTGTTGTCGTGCAGGCGACGCCACCCACGGAGTCGGCGCCCCCTGCGGAAACGCCTGAATCGAAGTAAGGAAAATTTCCCGCGGGGCAGGACCCATGCGGGGTTGAGTAATGGGCCGCGCTTCGGCGCGGCCCGTTCTTTGTGTGCCAAGCATGGCGCGAATCTAAGGGGCGAAAGTCCCCTGCAAGCCCT
>DAOTMJ010000048.1 GCA_035450225.1 Candidatus Hydrogenedentota bacterium | reverse complement strand
TCTACGGCGGCCTCCGCAAATGCGCATGGAAACCTTCGGACGGCGACTGGGAGTGTTACAACACTTCTTCCTGCTACTGTAGCGAAGATCCGGCCTGCGATCCCTTTGCCGAAGGGTTGCCGGGCTATGACGCCGAATGCGCCAACACCAAGACGAGCGTCTTCGCCTTTCAGCGATACGACGCCTACCGGCAGTTGCTCGCGCACGACTTCAACTATGTCGGAACCTGCACGGAACTTGAGATGCCGGCGCCGTTCCGGCGAAAGAACGCCAATCCCTATTTCGGTTTCCCGGACGAAATCCTGGCGGATTTCGCGCCGGAAAACGACATGAAGGGTTCCGCTCAGACGCTCCTCTATATGATGCCGGCATGGATACCCTATACCATCCTGACGCCCTATCCGTCGAATGCCCCAACGGTGCTGGCCAATCTCCTCTTCGATTTCATTGACATCGTCATGCCCCGCTATGCCTCGTCCGGTGTCGTCAACCGATGGACCGTGGCGAATGAAGCCGTGCGTGACGACGATCCGCCGGTTACCCTGAAATATGCCGTTACGGCGGATCCCGAAGACGACGTATGGGCGCTGAACGACGGTTACGGCCACACGCTGGGTACCCAGTTCCCGCAACAGCATGCCACCATTGACAACACCAACGTCTATGTCGATGTGCTGGGCCTCATCGACGACGAGATCATTCGGATCGAGACCGCGCCGGACAGCAACGGCCTGATTGGCGTGTCTCGCGGCCAGGGGGGAACATCTGCAAGCGCTCACGCGGCGGGGGCCATCCTCTATACGATAAAGAATCTCATCAAGCCCGAATATCCCAACATGAAACCGCATACCGAGGACGAAACCGACCCCGAACTGCTGAACAAGTATTGGCTCTGGCACACCATCACCGACACGCCCAACGATCGGGCGGGCGATATCTCGGACGTGTTCCTGGTCGAGGCGTTCAAACGGGCGCGGTATTGGGGTCCCGATCTCAAGCTGCTCTATTGCGACTACGGGTGCATCTTCCCGACCAAGACGACGCTCGTCGGCCAGACGCAAGTGACGGTGGTCAACGCAAAATTCGAACGGGTAAACGCCCTCAAGAAACTGCTGATCGCCTCCGGAGCGCCCATTGACGGTATCGGCGTCCAAATGTATGTCCCCGCGTGGGCCTGCCTGACGGCCGACGCGGGTGGCGAAGATGGACTCCGGCTCAATCCCAAACAACTGCGCGGAATCGTTGAAGGCTTAACCCTGCTTGCCGAGGGTGTTTCCATAGTTGCTATCAGCGAAATGGACATCCGAATGGGAATAACCAGTTTGGGTAATTACGAGTATGATGCCATGAAAGATCATGTGGGTGAAGGAAAGTGGGAGTCCCTTTCCATTGCGGATCGTCAGAAGTGGCAGGGATATGTGTATCGCGAGATCTTGAACGCCGCGCTGGCCGTGCCGTTTCTCTACAGCGTGAATCTATGGGGTATCATAGACAACATCTCTTGGTTGAATCTTCGTGATCCCTATGGGTGGCCTTGGTGTCCCAAGTATCCCGATCCGGGCGCATGCAATCCTGATCTATTGGGTGGCACATCATATGACTCACAGACCGGAACCTGGAACGGGCGTTACCTTCGCAAGCCCGCGTACTACGGCGTGCGCGAGGCCATCCAGAACTACTTCGGCACGGCGTTTTCCGTCAAGGACGTATCGGGCAACGAATTGGTTCGATTTGTCAACAACGGCAACGTCGTCGTTTTGAAAGGGCTGTTGAACCTCAACACAAGTCAGACGACGCTCAACGAAAAGGGAACGGCGAATTCGTTCATTGTAAAGGACAGCGCCGGAGACAAGAAAGCCGTGGTCGAACCGACGGGCGAAGTCTTTCTTGCGGGTGGGCTGACTGAGGAGGTGACGAGTCTTTCCATTCCATCCGGAAAAACGGCCTTCGTCGTCAAGAATGCCGCCGGAGACGCAGTATCTCTGATCGACTGCGATGGCCATCTCGTAATCCGGGGCAAGGTGATTGTGCAAGGGGTCTCCCATACGCTCGAACACAATCCCAATCATGCGGGCGATCCGTATTCGACGTATAATTAGGAGGAACCGGAACATGAAACGGTCGAAAGCCATGGGTTTCCCGTTTATCATGGCAACATACGCTTGCTGTTATATCTGGTGTTTTACGCCGGTTTGCGCCACCGGGGAAAGCGCCAAGAGTTCCGCCGTGCCGGAGATGAATTATTCCTGGTCCTGCGCGACTACTGCCGCTCCATGGCCGCCGCGGGTACGTCACGCTGTTGCTGTATTTCACGATAGATTGTGGGTAATAGGGGGTACTTCCGACTTGTATCACGGATTGAACGACATATGGTCTTCTGCGGACGGCGTCAATTGGGAGCAGGTCGCGTCGAGTGCGCCGTGGCCGGCACGCGAGAACCATCAGGCATTCGTCTTCGGGGACAAACTTTGGGTTGCGGGTGGTATAGACTACGCCGTATCGTACAACGACGTTTGGTTTTCGGCAGATGGAAGCACATGGGAAAATCCGATACCATCAGCTCCATGGTCTCCCCGATGCAATCACAACATTTTGACAACGGGGCAAGGAATCTGGCTCCTGGGCGGCTATTATCCGGAACTGAATGATGTGTGGTTCTCGCCGGACGGTGTGCAGTGGACACAGGTTGTGGAGCATGCATCCTGGTCCTCTCGCATGGGACAAGCAGGCGCGGTCTTCCGCGAATATGTCTGGATTGCCGGCGGCGTCTATTTCAACACTAGTATTAATAGCACCACACAATTTAATGATTGCTGGTACACTGATAATGGCGAAAACTGGATCCAAGCGGTTGAGAATGCGCCATGGCACGTTCGCTTCGGACATGCGTTGGTGTCGTTTTCCAACCGGCTTTGGATTTTTGGCGGCACCTATCTGACCGGATCGGGGCATTACGCGCACTTTGTCAATCTGAACGACATCTGGGCAACGTCCGATGGCGCCGACTGGACTCGAATGCCCGATGCTCCTTGGGCGCCACGCCGCTGGCATGCCAGCGCAGTTTTCAATGGGAAACTGTGGATCCTTGGCGGTATTGCAAAGTCAGGAATTGAGGAAGCCAAGATTGTCAACGACGTCTGGTGCATGTCGCCGGTGACGGTATCCATTCAGGCAACGGGTAGTACGTGGCGGGAAGAGGGCCGTCCCTTGGATCTCAAGGCGGTTACAGACGGCATTTCAGAACCGATACGCTATCAGTGGATCAAGGATGGGTCACCCCTTGCCGGCGTGACCACGGACATGCTTCATATCGAAGCCATTGCGCCGTCCGACGAAGCCGCCTACACCTGCCAGATCACCGATCAATACGACGCATCCTTTACCGCCGACCCGGTCCTCATTCGCGTCTTCGCTTCCGGCAGTCTGCCTGTCTGTGGTCTTGGAGGCTGTGCCATTATGACGCTGGGATGTCTGCTCGCCGGTTGGCGTCTTCTGATCCGACGCGGAGCGCTTGGGAGTTGAAAGGCGCGCTATGGGACGTTGAATGAAAGAAGCGAAGGCGAAGAACCGGTGTCGCCCGGTTGTTTTGGAAGGCTGTTTTGATGGCGTTGCCGTCCGGAACAATTTGAACCACGAAGGAACGAAGGCGCAAAGCATTGTGTGTTCGCGGGAAATGCAATGCTTGGAATCATCGTTGTCCAAACAATTTCTTGCGCCAAGACAACGTGTTTGTAGTGCGGGTTTCAGCCCGTTGACCCACCCGGCCTGCGCCGCCCCGATGGGATTATCACATACACGCCGCAATGCCGCAAGGGGTTCCTTTTACACCTCTTTACCCCGTTCATCTTTTCTGCGTGAGAGTGCCGAATTCTTGCTTGTATTCACCTGCCCTGAACGCGCATGGGGACTCTTTCGGGTGCGGAACGTCGGACAGACTGTCCAGTCGGTCTTTTCCGCAGCCACGCCATGTCCATGGACGGACAGGCTAGACAGCCTGTCCCACACACTCGCCCTTAGGCGGTGGAAATAAATAAAGGTAGCAACTCGCTTCATGCAGAACGCGAATTCATTGCATGTTTCAATCGCGATTGTAATTTGCCCATACCATAAGCTGCGACCTCTATTCCTTTCCGGCTACTTATTTCTGCTCCTGTTGGGACTCTGCATTCAATGTTTCAATACGATTCCGTAATCCGTTCAACAGGAAAAACAACATTTTTCGGGCAATTGCAGCCTGCACAATGTTCGAGAATTCGGTACTCTCATGTTTTCTGTATCTGCGTGTATCTGCGTCATCCGTGGATCGTGTGGTCTACCGCAGATGACGCAGATGCACGCAGATGGGAAACAGGGCATGGGTGTTTGGGCCAGGCGATCCCAAACTCGAATCCGCCGGTAATAAGGGATTCAGGGTCGCCAGCGCACCTGAAAGCCGGCAAATAGGCCGCATGCGGGGCGACGACGTCTGCGCGATTGGGCATGTCGTTTTTGATCGAACGAGGCGGCGGAATGGCGGCAAGAGGCCGCTTTCACCGTAGACTCGGCATCCTTGCCGCGTTCCTTGCGCGCGGGCGGTCTTGAACGGTTTGCGCGGCTTTGCCATACTGGTGCGGGCGTCACGGGAGAGGGTATCCCGTGTTTTACGCCTTGTGCGTGGGTGCATCCAACGGTTCAAAGGAAAGGGTTTTCGCCATGAGCAAGACAATCCAGCGCCGCCAGTTTCTCAAGACCGCCGCCACCGGAGCCGGGCTGCTCCTATTGCCTAGTGGCACGGTGTTCGGCGCGAACACCCCCAACAATCGCCTCAACGTTGCGTTGATCGGGGCGCACGGCCGGGCCACCGCCCATTACGACGGGCTTGCGGGGGAAAATGTCGTGGCGTTGTGCGATGTGGATGAAAATCATCTGGCGCTCGCGGCCAAGAAGTTTCCCAAGGCGAGGCACTATGTAGATTGGCGCAAATGCCTCCAGCGGAAGGATCTCGATGCCGTCGTGTGCTGCACGACGGATCACACGCATGCCTTCATCGCGAATTGGGCCCTGAACCGGGACTTGCATGTCTATTGCGAGAAGCCGCTGGCCAACAGCGTCGAGGAGGCGCGCGTGGTCCGCGCGACCTATCTGAAAAAGAAAGACAAACTCGCCACGCAGGTCGGCACCCAACGCCACGAACACGAGAATTTCAACCGGGTGCGGGAGTTGATCCTCGACGGCGCCATTGGGGAACTCAAGGCGGTCCATGCGTGGGGCAACCGCCAGATCCGGCGTCCGGGATACCTGCCCGCCGAGGGATCGCCGCCGAAGACCCTGCACTTCGATCTGTGGATTGGTCCTTCGCCGATGCACCCGTACAATCCGGGATATTTTTCCGGCCAGCCGGGGGCCAATTGCCTGCAATGGAACATGTACTGGGATTTCGGCAGCGGGCAGGTCGGCGACATGGGCAGCCATACGATGGATATTGCCTGGAATGCGCTGGATGCGGATTTACCCACAGCCGCCGAGGCAACCGGCGACGCATTCAATCCCGAAGTGACGCCCGTCGAACTCAAGGCCACGTTCCAGATTCCTGCCAACGACTGGCGCCCCGCCCTCCCGGTGATTTGGCACCAGGGCGGCGCGATGCCGCAATCGCCGATGGAGTGCATTGACCTGAACAAGATCGGCCACGGCGCGATGTTCAAGGGATCCAAGGGGTTCCTGATCGCGGACTTCGACAACCGGATCCTGCTGCCCTACGGCAAACAGGCGGACTTGACCTACTACAACCGCCGTCCGGCGGACAAAATCCTCCCGGCCATGAACGGTTTTCAGCGGGAATGGATTGATGCCTGCAAGGGCCGTCTCAAAACGTCCTGCGATTTTGATTACAGCGGAAAGATGATTGAAATGATGCTGCTCGGCCTGGTGGCGTATCGCGTGGGCAAGCCCCTTGAATACGATGGCGCCAACGGCCGCGTCACGAACTGCGCCGAAGCCAACGACCTGCTGCGCCGGCAATATCGCAAGGGCTGGACGCTGAACGGATAAGTCCGGTCCGCTTTGTTCACGGATCCGACAGACCGGCGAGGTATTGCAAGTCGGCTGGACCGTGCCGCGGCATGTAAAAAACGACCGGCCTTTGGACGTGACCAGAGGCCGGTTTCGGGTTTGCCGCAAAGGGGATCAGGCGGAGGCTTCCGCCGATTTGGCGTTGCCTTCTTTCTTGGGCCGCCGCGACGGCGTCCGGCCCGGTCCGACATTCTGACTGCTTTTCCGCCAATTCTGCCAGACGTAGGCCAAGGCGCTGGCCACGAAAATGCTGGAATAGGTTCCGATCGTGATGCCCACCGTGAGACAGATGGCGAAATCGCGCAGGACGCTGCCGCCGAAGAACAGCAACATGATCACCGTCAACAGGGTGCAGAAGGCGGTCAGAATGGTGCGGCTCAGGGTCTGGTTGAGCGCCGCGTTCATGACTTGGCCGAGCGTCAGGCCGCGGCCCGCGTATAGTTTCAGATCCTCACGAATCCGGTCGTACACAACGACCGTGTCATTGATTGAGTAACCGATAAGGGTCAGCACCGCAGCAATCACAGTCATGTCTATGTGGCGGCCGAGCAGAGCCAGCGCGCCCAAGGCGATAATCGAGTCATGCAATACCGCGATGACGCCCGCCACGCCCCATACCAGGTTGTAGCGGAACCACAGGTAAAGGATTTGGAACAGAAACGCATATAAAACAGCCTTGACGGCGTCAATGCGCAATTGCTTGCCGATGGCCGGCCCGACCACGGCCACGTTTTTCAAGAGGACCTTTTCCGGCCCGCCGGCCAACGAAGCCAGCGCATTGCGGATACGGCTTTCGATGACGCCCTCGCCCACGGCGGCGGCATCGCCGCCCCCTTCCTGGATATCGCTGGTACGGATGGCGAATTGATTGGTGGCCGAGGCCGTGTCGCCTTCGCCGTATTCCTGTACGATCGCGTTGCGGAAATTGTTCGTTTCGAGCTGCTTTCGCACACTGGCGATGTCAACCTTTTCGCCGGTATCCAGTTGCACAATCAGACTCGTGCCGCCGGCAAAATCAATGCCGAAGTTGTTGCTGGGACCGCGCCCGAAAAACGCAACCATCCCTGCCAAGATAAGAATGCCACTAAAGATAAAGGCCGGCCGGCGCCATTCAAGGAAGGGCAGTTTGGTGTCGGGCCGGATCAGGTTCATCATGACCAGTTTCTTCAGCCATTTTTTAGACAACATGACGTCGAAGATGGCCTTCGATACGATGAGCGCGGTAAAGACGCTGGTGAGAATGCCGATGGCCAATGCCACGCCGAATCCCTGCACGGGCCCGGTGCCGAATTGCAGGAGCACCAGCGCGGCGATCAGCGTCGTGATATTCGAGTCCATGATGGTCGTTGTTGCGCGTTCATAACCGAGATCGACGGCCGAGATGAGCGATTTGCCGTTGCGCACCTCCTCGCGGACGCGCTCGAAGATCAGCACGTTCGCGTCAACGGCCATGCCCATCGTCAGCACAAACCCGGCAATGCCCGGCAGCGTCAGCGTGATACCGAAATAGGCGAACGCCGCCAGCAGGATGAACCCGTTCAGGAACAGCGCGATGTTCGCCACAATGCCGCCCACGCGATAGTAGAACGCCATGAAGATCAACACAATCAGGACGCCAAACACAGCCGAGTAGGTGCCCTGTCGAATCGAGTCGGCGCCGAGGCTTGCGCTGACCACGCCGGTGTATTCCTCCTTCACCGGCACCGGCAACGATCCGGAATTCAGGGCAATCGCGAGGTCGTTGGCCTGCTGCCCGCTGAAATTGCCGGTGATCTGGCCGTTGCGCGTGATCTTGTCCCGGATGACCGGCGCGGAACAGACGACGCCGTCCACGACGATGGCCATCGGCTTGTTGATGTTGGCCTCGGTGGCCTCGCCGAACTTGATCGCCGATTCCGCGTTGAATTCGAACAAGATCTGATATTTACCCGGATGCTGATCATCCGGCCGCGCGACCGCCAACCGCAGCCCCTCGCCCGTGATAAGGGGCTGCTTGTTCATCAGATAGATGAGATATTCTTGCTCATCCCACGGATTGGGGGGTTGGCTTAGCGCCAAGATCTTGCCTTCCGGCAACAGTCCCTCGGTCTTGTTGACCTGATCCACGACTTCTTTGATGCGCCCGATGTGTTCGATGGGCACACGGAAGTAACCCTGGCGCGGATCGGGGCTTTTCAGGAATGGCGTGAACCGATCTTTGAAATCCGGATGCTTGCGAATGGCGTCGAATGCCTTGATGGTTTCATCGCTGCCCGAAACGATGTGGAACGTGAGATACGCCGTTTTCATGATGAGCGCGCGCGCGGCGTCCACGTCGCGTTCACCGGGCAACTGAATCTGGATCTGGTTCGTGCCCATTTTCTGGATGACCGGTTCCTTTGTGCCGAACTCGTTGATGCGCCGCCGAATCCGCTGCAGGATCATTTCCTGCACGTAATCCTCGGTGAATTTTTGTTCCTTCAGTTCCGGCGTGAGTTCAAAACCGAGCACGACATGCACGCCGCCCTGAAGATCCAGACCGAGATTGACGACTTTCGACCGGTCGAATTGGGCCCAGCGCTTGATGCCTTTCCATGTGTCGCGGAAGAAATTCGGCGCCCGATAGACGCTGTCCTCCTCCTTCCATTGCTTCAATTTGGCCTCGCGCGTTTGTTCGGATAGACACAACCATCCGACAGTGGGATAAACATAGATGAACGTGAACACCAACACCACGGTGATGAATGCCGTGCGAACCCATGAATTCTTCATTGATTACTCCAATCGGGCGTGGACGCCATGCCGCGCCGCCGTTTATCTGTCCTCAAGTCTTTTCCTGTCCTTCACGCGACACCACTTGCGAGACGGCCCCTCGCAAGAACTCCATCTTGACGTTGGGCTCGTCGCTCACGCGCAGCACCACCGTTTTCTCGGACAATCCCACGACATACCCGCAAATCCCCCCCTGCGTGATCACTTTGTCACCCTTGGCCAGCGACGCGAGCATTTCCTTGCGTTCCTTTTCCCGTTTCTGGTTGGGGCGGATCGTCAGAAAATACATGATGGCCATGAACGCCACCAGCATGAAGATCATGCTGTTCATCGGATTGCCCGTGGCGGCCGGCGCGTCGCCTGCGTCATTCGCCTGCGCCAGAACCTGTGCTAAAACCGCGCTGTTCCACACGTCCGTTCGACCTCCTCGCAACGCGACGATTTCAACGTCGCGGCGCTTCTTTGCCTGCGCTCTCTCGCGGCGTCGAAAACACCGCACCAACAGGAAAACGGCGGAGAAAACATGCTTCACCCGTGCCGCTCACGCTTCAGAAATTTCCCGCGTGGAATAGGCTTCGAGAAAAGCCCGCCTGAACTCGCAAAACCGCCCGCGAATTATCGCTTTGCGCGCGGTAGCCGCCAATTGTAGCATAAAGAACAGGTTGTGTAAAGTATTGAGACGCAGCGCAAGAATCTCGCCCGCCCGGTAGAGATGGCTCAAATAAGCGCGGGTGTACGTCGCGCATACCGGGCAGCCGCAGGCGGGATCCAAGGGACCAAAATCGTCCACGTAACACCGGTTTTTGATGTTCAAGCGGCCGCGCGACGTAAACAGGCTTCCATTGCGCGCGTTTCGTGTCGGCATCACGCAATCGAACATATCCACCCCGTGTTCGATGGCATGCAGCATGTCTTCGGGCGGCCCGACGCCCATCAAGTAACGCGGCGCCTCTTCCGGCAGCCGGGGCGCGGTCCATTCGACCACCTGGGCCATTTCTTCCTTGGCCTCTCCCACGCTGACGCCGCCGATGGCGTAGCCGGGGAAACCGACGGCCAAGGTCCGTTCGATGCTCTCGATGCGTAGATCCTGGTAAATGCCGCCCTGCACAATGCCGAAGAGCGCCTGCCGATCCGTCCCGTATTGAATCCAGCGATCTTTGCAGCGGGCCGCCCATGCTGCGGTGCGTTCGAGCGATTCCGAAGCCGTCTCCGGCGTGCAGGGATAGGGGGTACATTCATCGAAGCACATGATAATGTCCGCGCCGATGGCGATTTGGATGTCCGTCGCCTTTTCCGGCGTCATGTCATGCCGCGAACCGTCAATATGGCTGCGGAACGTCACGCCATCGTCTGTTATTTTTGTCAATCCGGCCAGACTGAACACCTGGAAACCGCCCGAATCGGTCAAAACCGGGCGATCCCACCGCATGAACGCATGCAAGCCGCCTGCTTTTCCGATGATATCCGTGCCCGGCCGCAAATAGAGATGATACGCGTTGGACAGAATCATTTGGGCGCCCGCGGCTTGCAAGTCTTCCCGCGAGACGGCCTTGACCGTCGCCTGCGTGCCCACGGGCATAAAGACCGGCGTTTCGACCTCGCCGTGCGGAAGACGCAGGCGTCCCGCGCGCGCCTGACAGTTCGGGTCGCGTGCTTCGACAACAAATGACAACGCTTTACAGGAGTTCTGTTTCATGGGCAAAGAGAACCATACCGAAAAAAACGGGAAGGCGCAATTCGGCGGTCCGCCGGCGCCGACTATCCGTTTTTTGCCCATAATATAGTTATTCGAATCACCACGAAAATACCCTTGGCCGTAACACCAATCGCGCCCTTGCGCTTGTTCGTAATCATGCTTCCAATCCAAACCATGGGTTAGGAACAGGGCGGTTGTCGGATACGGTTTCGAAATAGCATGCGCCCATGCACAAACGGAAGCAGCAGCCAATTTGCGCTTTACAGGCGGCAATGATATAAATAAACCTCAATCGGAAGGAGGAAGTTACGATGAAGACTGTAAGCGGTTCGAGTGTTGTCAAGGCGGCCAAGGCGGCGATGGAAGCGGGCGAAGGCATTCTGCGTCTTGCGCCGACGTGGGTGCCGCGTTCCTTTTTGCAGCCCGGCAAACGGTTGAAACTGCATCCCGATGATTATTATGCGCTCGGCACGCATCGCGGCGGGATTGACGAGCGGTGGTTCGCCTCGACGACGCATGCCGACAACGAGGGCGCGCCGGACGACGAAGGCCTTAGTTACGTTATCCACGACGGGCAGCGGTTCACGCTGCGCGACGCGGTCGAGGCGCTCGGCGCTGAAATCATCGGCGACGATATCTGGAACCAGTACAAGCGGTGGCCGGTGTACAGCAAGTTTTTCGACAACATGGGGCCTATCCCCCACCATTTGCATCAGAACTTCGAGCAGGCCGCGCTGGTTGGGCGCGAAGGCAAGCCGGAATCGTATTATTTTCCGCCGCAGATGAACGCCATCGGCGACAATTTCCCCTACACGTTCTTTGGCCTCGAACCAGGAACGACGCGTGAGGACGTTTGCCGTTGCATCGAGCGATGGAACGAGGGCGACAATGGCATTCTGGACTTGTCGAAGGCGTACCGCCTCAAGCCTGGCACGGGCTGGCTGGTCGGCCCGTGCGTGCTGCACGCGCCCGGTTCACTGGTCACCTACGAGCCGCAATGGGGCAGCGACGTGTTCGGCATGTACCAGTCGCTCGTCGAGGGACGTCCCGTCCCGCGTTCGCTGCTGGTCAAGGACATGCCGGAAGACAAGCACAACGACATTGATTTCATCGTGGGCGAGATTGACTGGGAGGCCAACGTTGACCCGCATTTCAAGGATCACCATTACCTCGAGCCGATTCCCGACGGCGACACGGCCGGCGAAGGCTATGTGGATCGCTGGATTAGTTATGGGCGCGTCGGAGGCAAACAGTATTTTTCCGCCAAGGAACTAACCGTCAATCCGGGCGTCAAGATGACGTTGAAGGACAACGGCGCGTCCGGCGTGATCGTCACGCAGGGCCGGGGTCGCATCGGCAACATGCCGCTGGAGTGCCCGGCGATGATCCGCTTCGGCGAACTCACCGAAGACGAGGTGTTCATCAGCGCGAAAGCCGCGCGGGAAGGCGTTGTCATCGAAAATTTGGGCAAGGCGTGCCCGCTGGTTCTCTTGCGCTATTTTGGACCGGAAGTCAACCCGCAGGCGCCCGAAGTCGGCGATTACAGGAAGGGATAAGTCATGAAAAAGATCTCGATTGGCACATGGGCATATTCGATTGGACCGTACGCGAACAACCCGGTTCCATGGGATGAAATCGTATCCAAATTGGCGGCGCTCGGATTCGACGGGGTGGAACTCGGCGGGTTCGGGATTCATCCGAATCCGGACATCATGCCGGACAAGGAGTCGCGCGCGAAATGCAAGCAGGGCGTGGCCGACGCCGGCCTCGCGTTTTCCGGCCTTGCCGCGAATCTGTGGGGCGAGAAACTGATCAACACGGACGACAATTCGCATTACCTGAGCGAGTTTCGCAAGAACCTCGAATTCTGCGTGGACCTCGGCATCCCCGGCATCCGGGTGGACAGCGTGCAGCCGCCGACGATTTTCGAGGAAGTGGACGAGGACACGGCCCGGAAACGGGTCGTCTCGACGTGGAAACGTTGTGCGCGCGAAGCGGCGGACAAGGGTATCTACGTGACGTGGGAATTCGAGCCGGGCTTCGCGTTCAACAAGCCGTCGGACATCCTGCGGATCGTGGATGAAGTCGGCGACGACAATTTCGGCGTGCAATTCGACACCTGCCATGCGCACATGGTCGCGGCGGTCGGCGCGCGGCAGCCCGGCAAAAAGGAAACGTTGCCCGGCGGCGCGCTCGAACTCGCGCAAAAACTGCGCGGCAAGATCAACCATCTTCACCTGATTGACTCGGACGGCACGCTGCACGACGATGAAACGAGCACGCACGCCCCCTTCGGTACGGGCATCCTCGATTTCGACGCCTTGCTGCCCGAACTCAACCGGTC
The DNA here is from genome assembly GCA_035450225.1 of Candidatus Hydrogenedentota bacterium. NCBI lineage: Bacteria > Pseudomonadati > Candidatus Hydrogenedentota > Candidatus Hydrogenedentota bacterium. The sequence goes on along the minus strand of DAOTMJ010000048.1, from coordinate 14,496 downwards.
CGGGATCAAGCACGACTGGTGGACGATCGATCTGTGTTTCTGGCCGGACGCATGGGCCGTGACGGCCGACTGCAAGAAGGCCGTTGACGCGCTGAACGCAAAATACGGCCACTGAGCGCGGAACGGACCATAAATGAATACCTTCGACCGCTATCGCGGCCAGTCGGCGTATACCGTCGTCTTGCTGCATGGGCATGGCCTGAACCGGACCTATTTCCGCCCGTTGTGCGATCGCCTGCGCGGGGACGGGATCAGTCACGTGGCCCTTGATTTGCCGGGCTACGGGTTTGCGCGGGATATTGACTGCGGGAATTACGCCGCCATTGCGGATTACATCCAGCGCATCGTGGACGGCGAACATCTCGACAACATCGTGTTCGCGGGATACAGTTACGGCGGGTTCATCTCGCTGTTGATGAACGCCCGCATGCCTGATCGCGTCAAGGGACTGGTCCTGATGGCGTCCTCCTACGAGATTTCGGTCCGAACATTGCGGCTGTCGTTTGTCCTGACGCGCTTTCCGCTCTACACGGCCATCAACGAGGCGTGCTGGCTCAAATGGAAAGACGGACGAATGGACTACGATCTGGGCGCGGTGTCCGAGTGCGCGGGCAACTGCGAGATGGTCGTCCATTCCTCCATCGCGACCCATCGCGCGAACATGCTCAAAAACGCGGATATCATGAAAAAAGAGTCGCTGCGGGAGTACGTTCACCGGGTCCACGTGCCGACGCTGATTATCCAGCCCTCGCGCTGCCAGTTCTTCTCGCGATATTCCTACGACTACCTTGCACACAACATCCGCGGTTCGCGCCGCGTCGCCGTCAATGCGCCGCACAATATAGCGTCCGCCTGGGACGAAGTTCATGCCGCGATGCGCGCGTTTCTAGACGAGCTGAAATAACCAACCGATCTACCGCACGATAAGCCGCACCGGCACGCTCGCCGCAAAGCCGAAGTGCGTCACGAATTCAAGGCGGCCTTCGATGATCCTCGCCGGGCCGCCGTGAATGCGCGGCATCGCGAGTTCGATGTCGTGGTTGGCGCCGGGCGGCAAATCGGGAATAGGGACAGGCGGCAGGGATTGCCCTGAAGTCACCGGATTCAGGACCACTTCGCGCAGGGTGAACCGGCGGCGGTTGTGGATGCGCGCCTTGGCGGTGTCGCCCGATACCGCCAACAGGGAGACGTCCGCATCCGCAAACGCCTTGACAATGGCGTTGTCGTACAGCGCATGGGTATTGAAACCCGGATCGATAATGCCGGGATGCGATGTCGAGTTTTCCTTCATGTATTGGAATCCGCCAGCCATTCCCTGTTCGACGCCCCACGCATACAGGTTGCGCATGGCATCCGCACCCTGCGAATGGACCGCGCCGTTGAAGGAGTTGAATTCGCAGAAGATCAGCGGAAGCCCGGCCCCGTGCGCAATGTCGAGCGAACGCCGTAGGATGGGATGCCGGCTTTCGGCGGTCTGCGCGCCACTGAAATAACAATTGACGCCCATGACATCCTGGCCCTGCCAATAGTCCTGTCCGTACAGGTTGGCGTAATGGACGGGGCGCGCATAGGGATCCAAGCGTTTGTAGAGCGGGTACTGGGAAACGAGGAAATCAATGCTGTCGCCCTCGATCTCGTTGCACGAGTTCCAGAGCAGCAGACCCGCGGAGTCCTTGTAGCGTTCGATGAACACGCGGGTCAGTTCGCGCGAGACAGCCATCGGCGGTCCGTCCTGCCGGGCGAAGATATTGCGCGTCGCGATGCAGCTGAACGGGGCCAACGCCGTGTAGACCGTGTTCAATTCATGGGCGAGTTCGAGTTGCCACCGCGCGGGAAAGTCGCCCCGCCATGTGTTGAATCCCAACCCGCGCATGATGCGAAACATGGCGGCGGTCCGTGCGGGACTCGACGGGTCCATGCCGTGAACGTTTGTTCCCTTGATGAGAAACGGCTCGCCGTTTACAAGCAGATCCGTGCCGCGTGTCTCGACGACGGTCGCGACAATCCGCTTCGCATACCGGAACGTCCCCAAGTCCGCCTCGATGTCGTAGTAACCGAACCACGGACGGGCGGCGATGGTCACCGTCGGTCCGTCCGATTTCGCCGATCCCGCAAGGCGGCCCTTCGCGAAGACGGAAGCCGAAACCGGCCCCTTGCCCGCATGAACCGTCACACGGGCGGCAAGGTCCTCGCCGACATGGTTCTCCTTTTCGGCGCGCATCGCATATCCCTCGGGCGGGATGAGGACGATGGTTTTTTGCGCTTCGGTCAACGGGTTCCCATCCAATACGAGTTGGATGCGAAACACGCTCTCGCCCGCGGTGTCCGGCATCCACTCGAAGGCCACCGGACATTCCCCGCCCGGCGGAATGTCCACGTCCGCCACCGCTTCATGCAAGACGCGCTTCGTATCCGCCTGGACGCTGAAAAGGGCCGTCGCGCGAACGGGCGCGGTTCCGACATTGCGAAATGTGGCCGAATCGGTGCGCGGCGCAAGCACAGGGCTTTCCCGCGGATCGAATCCGCGAATTTCGACGGGCGCACTCGACACATAAACTTGCCCAAGCAGATAGCCCGCCCCGATGCGATCCGGCTGCGGCCCCGGCGCATTGTCCAGCAGCAACGCGCCGCCATGCACCGGATCCGTCACGCCGGCCACAAGATAATGATATTCGTCCAGCACGGCGGGTTGTTCCGGATGCACGGACGGATCGGGATTTTCCGGGGATACGCGCAATTCGACGACTTGCTCATAAGTCTCGCCGGCCTTCCATGCGCTGGACGGAATTTTCGGCGGTGTGCCGGCGGACGCCACAGTGCGCGAGCCGAGCGGACTCGTCAACGCCACATGGAATGCGTAATCGCGGTCCGGCGAAGCGCCCTCGACCTGCCAGGGGATTGAAACACGATAGGTCCGGCCCATGACCATGCTCTGGGCTTCGAGGTTTGCCTCGCCGAAGCGGATGGAATAATCCGGCGAGTATATGGTCGCAACTTCTTTCGGTTCGGGGCGCTCGGGCAACGGCGCATCCGCCGGAGGCACAAGCGCATCCGGATCGCCGCCCGCCGCGCGCAGGCGCGCACCCTTGTATCCCCTCAGTTCCGCGAGCGCCTCATTCGCATAGGCAAGCGCGGCCCCGGCCTTTTCGAGACGGCCCGCCCGGTAGTGTACCTCCGCCGCGCCGGTGTGGGCGCATGCCGCGTCGCACAAGGCTTCCAGCCGGGGATCCCTTGCAGCGGCTCCATCCATGAAACGGCGAAACAATTCGGCGCGCCGCGCGGCATCGGCCCATGTTTTCGCGAACACTTCGACAGGCGCTATCGGAAAGCGGCATACCGTCTCGATTGCGCCCGAGATGGACACCGTGCATGACCCCGCGCCCAGCGGCTTGTCGAGCGGCAGCCACAGTCCGCCGCCGGAAGGCGAACGGACCGCCAATCGCAGCGGCGTTTGGGCGTGACCGGCGGGAATCGGGATGGATAGCGTGGTTTCTCCCGCGGCATGCCCGTCCAGCCGGACTTCGATGCGGCAGGACGCCTCGACAGCCCGGTCGCGGTTCGTGAAAAGCCACAATAGAAGGTCGTCGCCGGTCGTGGCGCGTTCCTGCGAAAAAGCCAGATACGCCAATGGCGCTGTCGTGGCAATGTCGGCATCCGCATCGAAGGCAAAACAGGCGATGTCAATATGGCCCGAATGCACAATCGCGCCGATGCGTCCCGGCTGAAGGCCGGTATCTGTTTCGATGATCCAGTCTTTGGGTTCCGGTTCTTGGGCGGGCCAGAACTTGGCTTTCACCCGGCTGCCCCCAATGTGTACCTTCTGCCAGATCCAGCCCGTCGCGTTCCATGGATCCGTTATCAGGCCCAATCCGGCGTGTTCTGCAAGAGTGCTTTCCTTGCCGCCGGCATCGAATTGCCTCACCTGAAATCCCGTGTCGTTGTCCTGCTCGACCCATGCGTGCGCACACTTTTCCTTGGTGTTGTGAATGACGCTCAAATCCTCGCCGACCTGCGCGCCGAACAGGATCACGCCATCCGAGTCGCGGTCCCGCGGATCGTTCTCGCGGTACAGCACGACGACGGTTCCCCCCAAAAACGCCCCGCCTTTCGGCAAGACCAGCAATTCGCTTCCCTCCATGCGCAGCACTTTCGGACCATACCCCGGCGGGCAGTTGACCCCCTCGACCGGCCGGAAGGTTCCGTCGCCCACGAAATCCAACACATCCCATCCCGTCCCGGACGCGCAATCCGCCTCGAACCGTTCTCCGAAAGATCCGCCTGCAATCAGCATCACCGCAATAGCCGCAACAACGCCTTTTCCCATGACCGTTACCCTCCCGCGCCAGTGTACCCGTCCAAACCGAATCGCTTCCATCCGCGCCCAATTGCGCCGAAGAAGAGAATTGTTACCGGCCATGACGCGCACGAGCGGACGGCAGCGCTATTGACGCCATTCCGAAAGCCACCTATAATCGCTGCAAACAGACGCTGGAGAAAACGGCATGGAAAGGGGCGTGGGCATGGACAGGTCGCGCGAAGATCTATTCGCCCGGCTGGAAACCGCCTTGGCGGCGTGGGACCGGCAGGTGTCGGAATCGTACGAAGCGTTGTGCGCGCGCGTGAGCCGCGTGCAGGAACAGATGCTTCTGCTTCGCCGGGAAGCGCAGGCGCGTGAAGCCGATCGCGAAGCCCTGCAGGAAGCACGCGCCCGACTCGCCGCTTTGCAGGAGGAAATTGTCCGGCGCGACGCGGAAATGGGCGCCCTGCAACAACGCATGGCCCGCTTGTCCGAGGAAAACTCGTCCCTGCTCGAACGTGTTCGACATATCGAATCGGAACGGGTTCATGTGGAGCAAGTGTCGGACACCGTAACCGGCGAGTTGAGCGGGCGCATCGCCCAGCTCGAGCGCGATTTGGCAGCCGCGCGCGAAGCGGCGGATCTGCGTCCCCTGCAGGAAAGCCTTCACGAAATGCGCAATGCGCTCGCCGCGGAACGCGTCCGCGCGGATTTGCTTCAGGAGGAACTGGGCGAGGCGAAGCGGGCCGAAGCCCGCGCCGTTTCAGATCAACTCGCAGCGGCGTTGCGCGACCGGGACGAGGCGCATCAGCAGATTGTGGCGCTTCGCGCCGAAATAGACATGCTGCGCCGGATGAACGCCTCGCTCAGCGTGCCCGGACCACAGGGCGCCGCGGCGGAAAGCGAGCCGGCGGCGGTTCCACTTTCGGATCCGCAAGGGCGCAAACTGCGCATGGGCGAAGTCCTCGTTGACCTCGGCGTGGTTACCCAAGAACAGTTGGAAGATGGATTGAACGAGCAGGCGTTCATGCCGCAGCGGCGCTTGGGAACCATCCTCGTCGAAAAAGGCTATGCAAGCGAAGAAGCCGTCGCGCGGATTGTCGCGCGCCAGTTGGGGTTGCCGTTCGTGAGGCTGACACCGGATGTCGTGGAGCCGGAAGCGACGCGAATCATCGGCGGACCGCTCGCGCGGCGTCGGAATTGCCTTCCTATCGGCGCCTCGCCGGAACGGGTCGTGCTGGCCATGGCCAACCCCTTGGACTTGATCGCCATTGACGATGTCGAACTGGCCAGTGGGCGGCCGGTCGAACCGGTTGTGGCCGCGGCGGGGGATATCGCGGCAGCCCTTGACCGGTATTATGGCGGCGGTCTGTAACCGGCGGCCATGCCGCCCGATAAACCGGAGCGAGACATGTCGAGTCAATCGAGCCGAGTAGCCTTGGTACGGTGCGACGATTACGACGCATCGCGCGTGGAGGACGCCGTGGCGCGGGGTTTGTCCCTGCTGGGCGGTATGGGCGCCTTCGTGCGGCGCGGCGAGCGCATCCTCTTGAAACCGAACCTGCTCGCGGCCACGCCGCCGGCCAAGGCCGTCACGACGCATCCGGGCGTTTTCGGCGCTGTGGCGAAACAGGCGATCGAAGCGGGGGCGCGCGTCTCGTATGGCGATTCACCGGGTTTCGGGCGTCCGGAATTCGCGGCGAAACGGGCGGGGCTGGCGGCCGTGGCCGGGGAACTGGGCCTTACGCTGGCGGATTTCGTCCACGGCAAGGCCGTCTCGAATCCCGAGGGTCATCAACTCAAACAGTTCACACTGGCCCAGGGCGTGCTGGATTGCGACGGCCTTGTGTCGCTACCGAAACTCAAGACACATGCGCTCACGCGCATGACCGGCGCGGTGAAAAACCAGTTTGGCTGCATCCCCGGTTTTCTCAAGGGCGAGTTTCACGCGCGGATGTCCGAAATGGATCGTTTTGCGCGGATGCTGGTGGATTTGACCGTGTTTATCCGTCCGCGCTTGTATGTCATGGACGCGATAGTGGCCATGGAAGGCAACGGGCCGCGCAGCGGACATCCGCGTCCGGTGCGCGCCCTGTTGTTTTCAAGCGATCCTGTCGCGCTGGACGCGGTGGCCTGCCGCCTGATCAATCTAGAGCCCGCTCTCGTGCCGGTCATCCGCTGGGGCGCGGAGATGGGGCTGGGAACCTTCTCCGGCATGGAGATTGTGGGCGATTCAATCGAACCGCTCGTCGTGGACGATTTCAAGGTAAACCGCGATAAAGAGGGAAAACGTGGCGTCATGCCGTCTTGGTTGGCAAAACCGCTCCGGGACCTGATTGTGCCGAGGCCGGCCATCGAGGCGGCGCTATGCACGGCGTGCGGAACCTGCGTCAAGGTGTGCCCGATAACGCCGAAAGCCGTGGATTTTCGCAGCGAACCGGCGCCCGATCCGTCCCGGCGGCCGCCCGTCTACGAATACGCCCGTTGCATCCGTTGTTACTGCTGCCAGGAAATGTGTCCCGAAAGCGCCATCCATGTCGAAACACCCTGGCTTGGGCGCTTGCTGCACCGCGCGTGATCGAGGATCGTCCGTAAAGCCTTTGCGTCCGTGGGATTCTTCAGGTATTCTGCGCGGCAACCACCTTTTTCGGAGGATAACACAGACGTGCCGGGAAACGTATCCAGGACGCCGGACGAAGGCTTGTCCGGCTGCGTCGTCATGGACGTGAGTTGTCTGGCGCCGCGTCCATTGACGGGGGTGGGTTATTACACCCGCGATTTGATCCGCGCGTTTCTGGCCGGGCATCCGGAATGGCGCATGCGCCTGTTTGCGAGTTCAGCGCGCGGTACGAAGGTTCTGAACGGCGAATTCAATGCCGAACTGTGCGCGGTGCGCTGTCCAACCCGGATAAAAAACGTTTTCTGGACGCGTTTCGATTGGCCGCCGATTGAATGGATGGCCGGAACGGCGGATATCGTGCACGGCGCGTTTCATCTCTTGCCCGCCTCGCGCAAGGCCCGGCGCGTCGTGACGGTTTTCGATCTCTCGGCGTTGCGCGTTCCCGGTTCGCGAACCGCATCGAATTTTCGCCTGCACATGCGCCTGTTGCGGCATGCCGTTGCGCGCGCGGATGCGCTGATCGCCATTTCGGAAAGTTGCCGCGCCGATCTCGTGGAGTTGTTGCGCGCGGCCCCGAACCGTATCCATGTTGTCTACGGCGGGGTTTCCCTGGGCGAGTTTGCCACTCCACCCGACACGGATCGGCTGGCGGCCTGCCGGAAGCGCTTCGGCATCAACAAGGACTATTTCATCCATCTCGGCACCCTTGAACCGCGCAAGAACGTGCCGCGGCTCCTGGAGGCCTATGCGCGCGTTCGCGCGCGGTACAGGGATTGCCCGATGCTGGTATTGGCCGGGAAGGCCGGCTGGATGTACGATGATGTGTTTCAAACCATCGCCCGCCTGCATCTGGAAGAATCGGTCGTGCACACCGGTTATCTGGACAGGGCGGATGCCGTGAGCCTGCTGCGCGGCGCCTTTGCATGCGTGTATCCGTCGCTTTACGAGGGGTTCGGATTGCCGGCGCTTGAGGCGATGGCAGCGCATACGCCCGTGTTGACTTCGCGCGTGTCGTCCCTGCCGGAGATCGTGGGCGATACGGGCATTCTCGTCGAACCGGAACGTGTGGAATCCATCGAGGCCGGACTCGTCGAACTCCTCGAACATCGCGCGGAAGCCTTGAAGCGGACGGATGCCGCATCCGATCGCGCGCGGCGGTTTACTTGGGAACGAAGCGCGGACGCGCTGGCGAATGTCTACCGGCGGGTGTTGGAAGGGTCGCCGTCATGAGCCGATCCCCTGTCCGCGAATCCGCGCAAATCGGGATAAACCTCGTGGCGATGGTGTCGTCGCGGTGTTTGTGCCTTGCGCTCAGTCTTGTCCAAGCCGGGATCATCTTCCGGGCGCTGGGCGTCGAAGGATCGGGACAATATGGGTTTGCACTCAATTACCCGGCGTTGTTCTGCATTTTCGCGACGCTCGGCATCCACCGCCTGCTGATACGCGACATCGCGCGCGAACCATCCATCGCGTGGACCCATGTGTGGACATCCAGCGTCGTTATGTTGATTCTGTCGCTGGCGACAACAGCCGGCGTAATGCTTTCCATGGCGTTCATCGAGCCGGACCCCGTGACGCGCCGGGCCGTCTTCATGTCTTCGCTGTCGGTGGTGGTTCTGTACGCGCTTCAACGGCCCTTCGAGTCGCTGTTGATGGCCCGTGAACGCATGGTCTGGATAGCCGGCGTCAATCTGCTGTCGGGAGTGGCCCGGCTGACCGGCACATGGTACGCCTTGCGTCTCGCGCCGAGCAGCGTCTCGGCGCACGCGGGCATCGCCGCCGGCAATCTGGTGGGACTGGCGGCAATCGTGGCCGTTTCGATTGCCGTCGGCGGGTGGGAGCGCCCGCGCTTCGGCCCCGCGCTTGCCTGGAGGCAGATCGTCGAAAGCAACGCGTTCACGATGGCGGCGCTCTTGTCCATGATTTATTTCAAGTCCGACATGGCGCTGCTCAAGTGGCTCGACGGGGAAACGGCGGCCGGCATCTATACCGCCGCGCAGCGTGTGACGGAACCCATGCTCATGATAGCGGGCATTTGGGGTACGACGGTTTTTCCGGCCTTGTGCCGCCTCTCCGTGAACGCGCGCGAAAATTACACGCGACTCATGCACACATCGGCGCGTCTTGCGCTGCTGCTCGCATTTCCGATGGGATTCGGCATCGCGGCGCTGGCCGGGCCGATCGTCGGCCTGCTCACCGGCGCGCGGGACGGCGGCTTCGCCGAATCCGTGTTGGTGTTACAGGTGCTTTGTATTGTCACCCCGGCCTTTTACCTCAACAGCGTCGGGCAGGAATTCTTGTATTCAAAACACCGTAACGGCCACGTCGTGGGCGCTTACTTCGTGGGATGCGTCGCCAGCGTGGCCGCCAACCTGCTGCTGATTCCGCGCTACGGCGCCATGGGGGCCGCATGGTCCGCGGTCATCGCCAACTATGTCATTTCCGCAATCTTCATTTACGGCATGCGACAGGATTATCGCGATATGCGCCTTTTCCCGATGACGGTCAAAACGCTTGCCGCGTGCGCGGTCATGGCGGCCGTCGCGCATGCGCTGGCGGATCATTCCCTTGTTCTGGCGGTGGCTGCGGGCACGGTTCTGTACGCCGTCCTCCAGATGGCCCTTTGGACGCTCCTGCCCGAAGAACGCGAACTCGTCCTGCGGATTGGACGAATGCTGCTGGGACGGGGTTAGCACGGCGTTATGACAAACCCGGCCTAAAAGTGTAAAATCTCCCTGCGATGAACACTTTCTATTACGAGCGACGATATGAGGGTTTCGGTGAAACCGACAACCGCATTACGTGGGCGGTTCAACGCCTGATTTTGTTCAACATCGCCGTCTTTTCGGCGCAACTGGTGCTCGATATTCCTTTCGGCCTGCCGTTGCTGGCCGGCGGCGGATCGGCGCCGCCCGGCGGGGCCATCACGGAATTTTTCGCGTTCCAGCCGGGCGCGTTCTATATGGGCAAAATCTGGAAGGCGCTGACCTATTTTTCACTGCACAACGGCCTGTTGCACCTTTTCCTGAACATGCTCTGGCTGTACTTTTTCGGCCCGGAAGTTGAACGCGCGCTGGGCAGCCGCCAATTTATCCTGTTCTACGTGCTATGCGGCGCGCTCGGCGTGCTGGGTTCTTTCGTGCCCGTGGTAATGGGCGGGGTGGACGTTTCGATTACGGGGGCGAGCGGCGCGGCGATGGGGGTCATGGTCGCATTTGCCGTGCTGTCGCCCGAACGCCAATTCTTCTTCTTCCCACTGCCCATACCCATCAACGCGCGAACACTCGTTTACATCATCATCGCAATGAACGTCGTGTCGGCCCTGCAGGACGGCGGCACGTCCGTGGCCACCCATTTCGGCGGGATGGCCGTCGGTTACGCCTACATGCAACTGGCGCCGCGGTTTATCTCGTGGCGGCGATCGCAATGGCTGGAACGGGGCCGGCCGAGGAACACGGCCGACCCATTGGACAAGATTGGCGAAGCCGTGGACAATATTTTCCGCTTCGACGACAAACGCAAAGGACGCTAGGCGTGAGTCCCGTTCATGAATTGATACTCTTGATTATCGTCGTGACGGTTTTGAGCGGAACCGGATTGTGGCCGCGCATCATCCGCGCGTTGCGCGAACTGCGCGGGGAGCGCGTGGACCCGCCCCCGAACGGGGCTTCCGCGCGCGATATGGACGTCTGTTTCAAGATTCTCGGCGTGTCTCCCTCCGCTCAGTGGGAGGAAATCGAGCGTGCCTACCGGCAAAAAGCCAAAATCCACCACCCCGATCACGGCGGCGACGGCGACGCCATGCGTGCGCTCAACGAGGCCTACACCCTGATCAAGCGTGTGCGGGGCAGATAGAGGCACTCCCGCCCCATTGTACTGACGTGGGTATCACCCATAACCCAATTTCTCTTCGTACTCGTCATCGTGCCCAAAACCCCAAGATTTTCGCACTCGCTAAATCACGGAACTTCAATCGGTCGCACAAATTGTCCAAGACTTTCTTGTTTTTTTGGGAAGCCAGACTTTAAGGCGCTGAAACACGGGCGCCCGATTGTGTCCAAATTCGGTCGTTCAAGCGGGGTTTCAGGCATATCCCGTGGACGAAGTGGACTTTTTGACAAAATAAACCCGCAAAATCGTTCGCCATTCTGGTAAAGATAAAACGCAACGTACAGTCCTTGCGGTGGACCATCCACGATTCACCTGCAACAGGGAGGATCGGCGTCTTCTGCCGCGTTCAAGGGAGCAAACCCATTACGCACACATACACGAAATCACAATGCCTGCTCCTGCATGTTCCGAGGAAAATCGTATGCCCCCTACGGGTCTGATGGTGTGTCCGTATCTTGGGGGTCTGCTATACTGGACATGAAGAAATCGCGGCAAACCTCCGGATGCGTGATCGCGGAGTTTGTCAGCTCAACACGCGAAAGGACGCACACATGGGCAAGGAAGAAATGAAACGGAGGCACTTTCTGAAGGCGGCTGCGACAACGGCGGCGGCGTTTTCCATCATGCGGCCCCGGACAGCCCTGGGATCGGAGGCGAATTCCAAGGTCGAGATTGGAATGATCGGCTGCGGCGGACGCGGGAAATGGATCGCCGATCTGTTCGAAAAAAATGCGCCCGCAAAAATTGTCGCGGCGCATGATTATTTCCGCGATCGCGTGGACGACGTCGGCGAGGCCTTCGACATTGCTCCGTCGCGCCGGCATGTCGGCCTCGACGGCTACAAGGCGCTGATTGCGGGCAAGGTGGACGCCATCGCCATCGAAAGCCCGCCCTACTTCCACCCCGAACAGACTGTCGCGGGACTCGATGCGGGCAAGCATGTCTATCTCGCGAAACCCATCGCCGTGGATGCGCCCGGCTGTCTCGATATCGTCAAGGCCGCGGACAAGGCCGCGGGAAAACTGTGTTGTCTTGTGGACTTCCAGACGCGGAACAACGAATTTTTCAAGGGGGCCGCGCAGCGCGTCCACGACGGCATGATCGGCGATCCGGCGCTTGGCCATGTCTTCTACCACACCGGACGCCTCGGCCTGCATGCCGAACCGGGAACCGAAACCGCCCGTCTGCGCAATTGGGTGTTCGACAAGGCGCTATCCGGCGACATCATCGTCGAGCAGAACATCCATGTCATTGACGTCGCCAACTGGTATCTCCAGTCGCATCCCGTCAAAGCCGTCGGCACGGGCGGACGCAAGGTGCGGACCGACGTCGGCGACTGCTGGGATCATTTCGTCGTGACGTTCCATTACCCGAACGACGTCATCGTTGATTTCAGTTCGCGGCAGTTCGGCGACGGGTTCGACGATCTCTGCATCCGCCTCTACGGAAGCACCGGCACCGTCGAATCGCATTACGGCGGCGACGTCAAAATTCGCGGCAGCAAGGCCGGCTGGGCCGGCGGCAATACCGGCAACATCTACAAGGAAGGCGCCGTCAACAACATCAAGGACTTCTGCCAAGCCATCCTCGAAGGCAAAGCCATCCAAAACGCCAAGGAAAGCGCCGACAGCACCCTGTCCTGCGTGTTGGGACGCATGGCCGCCTACTCCGGCGAGCCCGTCGCATGGGACAAAATGCTTCAATCGGGCGAACGCCTCGATCCGAAATTGAACCTGCCGGACGACGGGCCGGATCAAAAGGCGTAGCCATGAAAAAGATCATCATACTGGCCGCGGCGATCTTGCTGGCGTCGCCTTTTTTACTGAAACTCATGCCGAAACCGGTCACGCCGGAACGTGTCATCCAGGCCTTTCGCGAAAACGGCATGAATGTCAGCGACATAACGATCTCGGAGCGTCCCATGAACAATGCCGTCAGTGAAACGACAATGATGGTGGACGGCGCTTTCGTGAAATTGGCCCAATTCGCCGACGAGGGCAAAATTGCCATGCAGTACGAGTACGAGAAACCGGACGCGGGTTCGGTGATCGTCGAGACATGGAACCTGAGCGAGCAGTTGGGCGCGGCGAAACCGAAAAACAAGCCCAGTACGCCCGCGCGCAACGGCATGTGGCTGCTCGTCGTGACGCACGAGGACAAGGCGCTGCGCAACCGCATAACAGGCGTGTTCGACTCGCTTTGAGATGCCCGACGGAAATGCGGCTTGCTTCCTGTTGGATAACCTATTCGTTCAGCGCAGCGATCCGGCGGCGCGCATTGCCGCATGGAAAACCTTCGCCGTCGAATTCCGATTCGGCACGGGCATTGATAGATCGGCCGAATTGGAATTCGGCGTTACGCTTTCGACTGCGCCAATAAATTAACAAGATCCCGCGCGTCTGATGTTTCCCGGGATTACCGGGCGCGGCGGAAAGCGACGAGGCCGCCGATTGCCAGCGCCAGCGTTGCAAGGCCCGAAAGGCCCGCCGCGGGCAGCGTGCCGGCTTCGACGACGCGTATCTCCACCGGCAGGGTCTGGACGCTTCCCTTGCCCGGATTCGACACGATGCAACTGTAACGGCCGGCATCGCCAAATCCCAGCGCCTCGATGGTGTAGACGGAACCGGTTTGGCCTGTCGCATAGATCCCGTTTCGAATCCACTGGTACAACAGCCCGCCCGACTTGCCCGCGACTTCCACGCTCAGTTCCAACCGGCTCCCCTCCTCATGCCTCCCGCCGACGGGCGGCCGTGTGATCGCAAGCGAGGAATCGCAGCCACCCAGCACACGGATCTCATTCATTGGGAAAGTGAAGTCACACATTATCCCGAGACCCTTGGCCAGACACATCCAACGGTTCCAGAAGAAAGGCGGTAATCCACTACCGCTAGTCAGGACAAGTACATCGGGTTGGTCGCCAAGAGGAAACTGTAATCGTACACCAGTGCCAGGCGCCGGCAGGCCATTCGGATAAAAACTGAACAGGGATCCCCCACGAAAGGTCACCATTCCGTTCCAATACGGCGAAAAGAACGGTTCGTCCACGACTATCGTCAACGGCAGGAATTGCTTGAGGTTCCCTGTGATCGCGGGCAATTGGTCAAGATCTTCGGCGTGATTGGTAATACATAACCAACCGTCCACGAAAGCGGTATAAGAAACCTCTGGTCCCGCAAGGTCGCCGCTGCCGCTCATCGTCTTCCACACTTGGCAGCCGTTGACAAAAAAGACGTCATCAACGCTATATATATAGTATCCAGGCACACCTGCATATGCAGCAGACCAGACATTTCCGACATGATGCGGCCAGTAGTCGCAAAGGGACACCTCGGTCGCTGCCGCATATTCGGCATTTGTAATCAATAATACGGCAGAGCACACAGTAAATATCTTCTGTAGATATATGCTACATCTTATTCTCATGGCACACCCCTCGTTTCTTCGATTGTTCGGTCGTGAATCGCTGAGGATTTTTTTATTGCAGGATGATATCGTCGCTGTCCACCCACGATTCTCCGATTTCGTTCTTTGCCTTGAAATAGACCGTCTTGGTTCCCGCGCCCGCGGAAAGCGTGAACGTCGGGCTTGTGGAGTACACGGACCACGACGCGCCTGCAAAACCAGCATTTTCACTTGTCCCGGTTCAGCGGGAATTGGACAATCGCCGATTTTTCTAAGCGACTACAGT
>DAOTMJ010000047.1 GCA_035450225.1 Candidatus Hydrogenedentota bacterium | reverse complement strand
CGCCTTCGCCCTCGCCTTCGCCTTCCCCTTCGCCCTCGCCTTCGCCTTCACCTTCGCCTTCGCCTTCGCCTTCACCTTCGCCTTCGCCTTCGCCCTCGCCCTCGCCTTCGCCTTCACCTTCACCTTCGCCTTCGCCTTCACCTTCGCCTTCGCCTTCGCCTTCGCCTTCGCCTTCCCCTTCGCCCTCGCCTTCGCCTTCCCCCTCACCTTCACCTTCGCCTTCGCCTTCGCCTTCGCCTTCGCCCTCGCCTTCCCCTTCGCCCTCACCTTCGCCTTCGCCCTCGCCTTCGCCTTCGCCCTCGCCCTCACCTTCGCCCGATGAAATGACGGTCAAGAGTGCGGCATCCGAGACGGCTTCGCCGCAAACATTTTTCACGGAGCACCAATAGGAGCCGGCGTCTTCGATGCGCACCGAAGGAATTTCAAGGAACACACCGGTTGCGCCCGCCATGTCTTGTTCGCCTTTTACCCATTGGAAACTCAACGGTGGCGTTCCGTCCGCGGCCACATCGAATCGCACCGTTTCGCCGGTCTGGGCGGTGCGGGATGTAGGATGGATACGAATTGCGGGCGGATCGTTGACCGTTAGCCGTGCCGGATTCGATACGGCCGTTCCCGCCGAATTGCCTGCCCAACCGGTGTAATCGCCCTCGTCCGATTCATGTACGGATACAATAGAAAAAACCGCCGACGTTTCACCGGGTAAATTCACGCCGTCTTTTTGCCACCGATACGCCAGCGGCGGCGTGCCTTGGGCGGATATGTCAAACGACACCGGCTCGCCTGGATTGGCGGTCCGTGAAACCGGATGCGTGACGATTACCGGTGGCACAAGACCGTAAGAAGCCGTAAAGAGAACCGTGTCGTCCTTGTCGAGGACTTGGACAACGGATGCGGGAACCGGCGTGATGTAATCGTCGAGATCGAGCCAGTCGAATCGGATGTCGCCGGTCGGCGTCTGGTATTCCGTATGGTTGCCGACGCCGTTGTGAACGCCATCGTCCCCGTCCACAAAACGCCACGGCGCGGTTGGCGGCTGAACCGACACCGTTACCGTGCCGGTTTGCCGCGCATAGAGTCCGACAATGTTCGTTGTCTGCCCGGGCAGGACGTTCAGCGTTGCGATGGAGGGATTGGGCGGATCATGGCGGGGCCATGCGCCCCAGGCCAGGGTAGCGGTTCCCCAAGGGATGCCGGACAAAATTCGATTGCCTGCGCCCTCATGTTGGGCGCTGTCCGCGTCCGTCAATATCCACGGCGCTTCGGGCGTTACGGATATCGCAACCGTACCGGTGCGCCTCGACGTAAAGGTCCAGACGGGTCCTGGCGCGCTCTCGGTGTCGTTCCACGCCACGACGCGCCAGCGGTAGACCGTGTCCGTGGCCAAGGGTGCTTCCGGTTGATACAGGCTGTCCGGCAGGACAGCGGCGGACGGCGAATCCGGTTCGGGATCGCCGTCCCGCCAGAAATAGACATCGTAGTGTTGCGCATGACTGCAATCGGGCCAGTCGAGCGCGCTGTTCAGCGGCACGTCCAATGCCAAGTCGGCCGGCGTGGGGTTGCCGGGCGTGCCGGGAATTTCCGGGCGTGTCTTGAACGACCAGACAGCCCCGGAAGCCGTGTTGCCTGCCGCTTCCTCGTCCACGCGCCAGAAATACCACGCATTCGGCAACAGATCCCCGGCGTCAATCCACGGATACGGGTGGGCCATGGCCAAAGGGGCCAGTTCCTCCACCGAGGAACCTAGATACACATGATGCGCCGTGGCGTCCGCGCCGCTTACCCAACGCAGGCGCACGGGCCGGTCCACGCGCGTCGAGACGTTGGCCGGTTCCGGCTCCGTGGTCTCGCGGTATTCGGTTGTGAACGAATACACGACGCCCGGTTCGGCCGTCGCGTCGTACATTTCATCCACGCGCCAGTAATAGGTGCGGCCATGGGCCAGCCCGCCGGGATCGTACTGCGGCGTGGCCTGTTCGTGCGACACTTCCGGCAAACTGGAAGGCGACTCGCCCAAATGGACATTGTGCGCTGTTGCGCCTTCGCCGGCCAGCCAGCGCAGGAACGTGTTGACGTTTACCCGGGTTTCGCCGTCGGCGGGACTTGAATGCGACGCGGCGGTGTTTCGCGTGCCCGTCGTAAACAGCCAAACCTTGCCCGTTGCCTTGCCACCCGGCAACGTCTCATCCACGCGCCAGACATAGGCCGCGTTGGGTTCCAATTCCCCCGGCTCGAACGACGGCTCGGCTAGATCTTGCGCGACCAATTGCAAGCCGGTAAGCGACGCCCCGACATACACGTCGTGTCCGGTGGCGTCCGGCGGCGGAGTCCATTGCAGCACGGGATGAATCCCCGCGTATCGCTCGCCGTCGGCGGGAATGGGCGCCATGGCCGCCGGCGGCTGCGTGCTAAACGACCATACCGGCCCGGGCGTGGCGGCGCCGTCACGCACTTCGTCCACTCGCCAGTAATATGCCGTGTCGAATGCGAGAATTCCCGCGTCGTAGGTTGTTCCGGCCTGTTCGGAGGCCACCTTGTCGAGCGCATCGGGATCGGTTCCCAAATAAACATCATGCAAGGGTGAATCCATGCCGGCCTGCCAGGAAAGCGTCAGCGGCAGCGTCGTGCCGGTTTGCCCGTCCGGCGGAGACGGTTCCGAAGCCTCCATGCTTTCCGTAAAGAACACCCAATAATCGCCTTCCTCGACATGATCGGGGAAAACCTCGTCTATGCGCCAATAATAGGTTGTGCCGGGCGTAAGCGGCCCCGCCGTATATTCCGTGGCGGTTTGATTGTCCGACACCAGTCCAAAACCTTCGGTGACGTTACCCAGATAGACATCGTGGTACAGGGCGCCGGTTGCCGCGCGCCAGCGCAGAACGGGCGCCAGGGAAACGCGCCGCATGCCGTTGATCGGTTCGGGATCGGTGGCAAAGGTCCAGTCCGGGGTTTCAAGCCATGGGCGGTAATACCGATCCAAGCAATCACGGCCTAGAAACAGGGAACCCTTCACGCTGAAATGGAGATAATCTTTGCCGCCGTGAACCGCATCGTCGTCCATCGCGGCGGGCGGACTGGGAAAGAGCGTAAAACCGCCCGGAAACGGGGTATACGCGGGGAAAATGCCGGGAAGCGGCGCCTCGCCTACCTCAAAATACGGGCGATAGCCGAAGTAATGCTGCATTCTTCCAAAGTTATGCACATAGATGCAGCCGGGGGTTGCCTGGGCAATGGCGCGTTTCCTTTCCCCCAGCGCCACAAGCATTTCATTGAGCCGCACAGGGCTTGGGCGGCCCCAGTAACGCCAGTTCGTCTCGCTGAAAAGGCTGTATTCCGGGCGGCCGGGCGTCACCGTCTCCACGCAATTGAAGTAGTCGTAATCGCACAGCGCGACACGAAGGTTGCGGCGCACGGCGAGGATATGCGTGACAATGGCTTGCAAATCCGTCTGAATAGTATCGAGCAGCGCCTCTTCCTGCTGCGGGGTAAACGATGCGTTCCAGCTTTCCCACAGGATATCGTTGCAGCCCAGCCAGATTTCGACGATTTCGATGGTCGGAAAGGCCAACAGCATCAAGTCAATGCGATCCAGCAGACCCTGATCGGACCCGGGCAGGATGTAATTGGAGGCAAAATGCGACGCCTTCATTCCGCCGATGGCGGTCGAGGCGCCTTCGACGGCCAGCGCGCCCAGTCCGGATTCATCCAGCACCCGTTGCAGCGACCGCTTGAGATACATATGCGCGGCGAGACTGTCCCCCACTATCAGAATACGGCGCGTGTCGCCAAACGCGCCGGGAGTAAAAATACACGCCGTCAAAACGGCCGCGATCGTCAAACAGGCTGAAAAGCGCCCGCCCCGCGATTGTCCCCTGACGCATCGTTGAAAAAGCGCCGCCATGCCTCCGGTCCTCGTTGTCCTATCCGGGAGCATACCACATAATTTCACTTTCGATCGTGGACGCCCGGAGGATCGCTTTAATAAAGTCGAGGGAAAGCCGGCTTTCCGGGTTTGCGGCGGCGATTAGTCGAAGTATCCCGCGCCGGGGGCGGCCTGTGCGACGAACATGGGCTCTCGCAGGTCTAACCGGGGCCGGGCGGCCATAAAGGTCTCGTAATAGCGGGATTGGATGGACTTCATGAAATCCCCGACACGATCTTTGGCGACAAGGCTGACGGTGCATCCGCCGAAACCGGCGCCGGTCAAACGCGATCCAAGCGCGCCGGCCTCGCGGGCCGTGGCGACGAGCATGTCGAGTTCGGGGCAACTGATGGCGTAATCGCGCGCGCAGCTTTCGTGCGAGGCGTTCATCAGTTCGCCCAGGGTTTCGGCATCGTCCGCAAGAAACGCATCGCGCGCGGCTTCCACGCGCTGGTATTCGGTCAGTTGATGCCGTGCGCGGGCCTTCAACGCGAAACCGTCCGGCGGCTCTCGAAGATCGCCCAGCCAATGCTCCCGGATCCGTTCGACCGTGGTGCCCAGGTAGTCTGCGGCATCGGCAAGGGAGGTTCGCCCGGCCGGGAAGGTTTCATCGAACAGGGCGGCAACCTCGGAAGACGTCAGGCACAGATGTCCGTTCCATAAATCGGCCAGTCGTTCGATAACGACGTTTGTGCCGAACTGTCGGCTGATTGTTTTGGCGGCCATGGCGGTTATCAGGCGGCACAGGCGAGGACCGGCGTTGTACAAGTGCAGCGCTTCGCCTGTCTTTTCGGCCTTGACCAGCGAATGGCACACAACGAACACATGGCCGGACGGCAGGGGCACGCGCTGGATACGTAGCGGGAAGAAATCAATCTTGCAGGCCGCTCCGGCGTCCCCGTTCAGGATGATGGCCTGATCCATGCCGCCGCCGCGGGTGCCGACATACTGTTCCGCCTCCGCCAGCAGGCTCGCAAGCGCCAGCCGGGTGATGTCCTTTTCCAGCGTCTTGCCAAGACAACGCAGGTAGGCCAACGAACACGCCACAACCAGCGCCGAAGAGGAACTGAGACCCGCCGACATCGGAATCGTTCCCTCGACGAAAAGGTCCATGCCGGGAAAGGACCGCGTCTGAAAATGCCGGTTCAAGCCTTCCACGGCGGCTTTGCAGTAATTTTCCCATGCGCCGGAAGGCGACGGCGGAATGGCGGGACCGTTCTCGAATTCACACGGCGGATAGTCCGGCGCCGCCGCGCGGACACGGATGCGGGCGTCCGTGCGAATCGCGCAGGCTATCCCAATCCGTCGGTCAATCGTCATGGGAAGCACGGGCAGGCCGTTGTAATCCGTGTGTTCGCCGATAATGTTGACACGGCCTGGCGCCATGCAGACAAAGGGTTCCGCCGCATCGGGGAAAGCCTGCCTGAACGCTTTTTTTATCCGTGCCGGGTCCATCGAATCCGCCTTTCCGGTGTTTTGCGGATACGCTATCATTGGAAGGCGAGGCCGTGCAAGATGAAGAAGCGCGGGTTATTGCCGGGGCAGCAGTTGGAGAACGTTGAGATCGCCGTTTTGCAGAATCAGGTTGGCAAAGAGAAGGAAAAGCGCGTCGGTTATGTCGCCGGAAAAGAATGCGTCAATCGAACGGTAATACGCGGCCAGTTCGTTGTAGGATGCCACGAGATCCTGCATCTGCCGCGCGAGATCGGCCAGGGTATCCGGCGACGATTGCGCCGCGGCGGTTTCGCCTTCCATGGTGATGGCGGCGCTTTGGATGTCGAGCCCGGCGAGCCATTCGGCGCTGAACAGGGCGTTGCGGACGGCCATGGCGCCGAGATTTTGAACGGTATCGTAAATGAACAGGGCCAGGTCGCCGTCGCCTTGTTGTTCGATGTTGCGCCCGGTCTGAAGCAGTTCGTTGCCGAGTTCGAGCAGATGGGCGTATTCACTCGTACCGGCGGAGAGCGCGGCGGCGGCGGCGGCGGCTCCGGATTCCGTACCGGCGGCTTCGAGCGCGCGCTCATAATATTTGGCGGCGTTCCGGGTATAGGCGTCCAAGCGTTCGAGGGCCCGGGCGTGTTCGAGCGCCAGGCGGGCGGCGTCCACGTCGCCCTGCGTAAACATGTTCGAGGCTATTTTGAACGAGGCGTAGGCGTTGTCCGGATCGAGACGGCTCAATTCCTGCCATTGGGCGAGCGCTTTGGCTTCGCCGCCGGGCTGGGTGCTGTAAATTTCGGCCAGTTCCTTGCGGAGATAGGGGTCGTCCGGAAACGATTCGATGGCGGCCAAGAGTACCGATTCGGCTTCGTTGGGCGGCAGGAGGCCGGCCAAGCCTACCTTGGCGTCAATGGGTACGCCCGCGTCTTTGGCGAGTTCGCGGGCCGCGGCATCGGCGAGCGTGGCCCACAAGGACAGCCGGGTGCGGGCATCGGGACTGTCAATGGCCTGTTTTCGCAATTCGAGCAGTTCGTGCAGGCTCGGCGTTTTGGCTTCTTCCATCTTTGGGGAGGCAGACGGTTTGTCTTCCGTGTCTTGGGAAGACGGCGTACGCATCGGATCGAGAATTTTCTGCAGATCGGCCATGGCGATTTGGCTCGAACGGGACGGTGTCTTTGCGGCGAGACGGGCCGGACGGTTCGTGTCCATGGCATGCCGCCGGTCGCTTTCCGATCCCGCTTGGGGTCCCGGCGCGGACGGTCCGTCCGGCGAAAACACGGTTGCCCAAACCAAGAGGAGCGCCGCAGCCAGTGCGCCGGCAAGTCCGCCCCAGCGAATCCAATGGAAGCGGTGGGGGAGAGGCGCAGGTGCGGCATGAATCGGACGCGGCCGGACTTCCTTGATGCGCCCGACCATCTCCATGACGCCGTCAAGCAAGTCAACGGGAGGCGCCTGGCGCCGCCATTCGTCGCCCAAGGCTTCCAAATCGGCGCAGGCGGCGCGTAGCCAACGGTATTCGTCGGCGCAGGCGGGGCAGCGGTCGAGATGTTCCCGTAGATCCGCCTCGGCGGACGGTTCGAGCGCGTTTTCAATCAATCCCAGCAGACTGTCCTGGTATTTTTCACAAGCCGGTTCGTTCACAAGTCGTCCTTGCATATGGCGTATTGTTCCCGCAACGCCACGAGTACACGATGCAGTTTCGTTCGCACAGCGCCGTCGGTGCCGCCCATCACTTCGGCGATTTCCTTGGCGGGCAGCCGCTCGAAAAAGCGCAACACGATCAATTCACGGGCCTCTTCGCCAAGAGTGTTCAGGGCGCGTTCGAGGAGTTCCAGACGCTCGCGGGCCATCAGAACCTCGTCCGGACCGGAACCGGAATAACGCACGATCTCGCCCGATTCCTCGCGCGACACACTGGCGTAATCCTCGAGCGTTTCCATGGACAACGCCCGTTTCTTCTTCAACTCGTTGAGGCACAAGTTGCGCGCGATACACAGTATCCACGGCTTGAACTTCCGGTTCACGTCGAACCGGCCGCTGGCCGTGTAGACGCGTATGAACGTCTCCTGCGCCATTTCCCGCGCGGTTTCCGCATCCTTGAGATAATGCAGGCAGAACCGGTAGATGTCATGCTGATAACGGCGGACCAATTCGGCCAAGGCCGTTTCGCGGCCCCGGCTCAATTCCGCCATCAGGACTTCATCTGTCCGCTCCTCCGCTTTCAAGTGCGGCTCCGTACGTCCAGGTTTCCCATCGGAACCGGTGTTGTTCCGGGATTCCGCCGGGTCCTGTCTATGCTACAAGCGGTTTGAGAAAACATCACAGAATTCTCGCGGTGCGCCCCATGCGAGCCGCATGGGACGATTCTAGGGCAAGCGTGATGCAAATACAAGAGACGGAAAATCTGACATGGGCGTTGTCCCTAATCCAGTTTCTCTTCGTGTGCGTGCTCGTGTTCGTACTCGTGCTCGTAATCGCAATTGAAACAATGAGTTATGAACATTTTCACTCACTTGCAAGATAATCCATGAGAACTTATTCTCCTCCCCCATGGAGAAAGCCGAAATCTTTTACAAGTTCTCATCGTAATCGTCATCGCTCTCAAAACCCCGCGGTCTTCGCACTCGCTAAATCATTGAAATTCAATTTGTTGTGCAAGTTGCTCCGGAATTTCTTGTTGCTTTTTATAGAAGCGGGGCTTGGTCGACCGCACGCAAGGAACGCGGCGGGGATGCCGCGTCCACAGTGGAAGCGGTATCTTGCTGCTTTATGGTTATTTTCCCGCAAGGGGCGGGACGAAAAATGATCTTGCATTTACAGGGGATTCGTGTAATACTGGTCTATGTGATTTCGCGGGTCATGGGCGGGAATTAGTTTTCGGCGCCGTGGGTCGCGACGGGTGTGGGGATGTTCTGCCCGGGAAAAAGAACTGCAAGTGGAGAAGAGAATTATGGCAAGTGGTACAGTAAAGTGGTTCAATGATGAGAAGGGGTATGGATTCATTACTCCGGATGATGGGGGCGAAGATTTGTTCGTCCATCATTCCAACATATCCATGAATGGCTTCCGGTCATTGAAGGACGGCCAAAAAGTGACCTACGAGCCTGGTCAGGGCCGGAAGGGCATGGAAGCGACCAAGGTGATGCCCGCGTAAAGGAAAAAGACGGACCACAAACCCCGGCCCCGCGCCGGGGTTTCTTGTTTTAGTGGGAGAACAGGGCATAGGCTACCCGGGCGTTTGTGCGAGGAAAAAGCCAAGGAGAAGGACGCATGAACCGGACAGGAATGGGTTTGCTGGGATGGGCGCTGCTGATTACGGCGGGAAGCGTTGGCCAGACGGTCGAGATTCGGAATCCTTCCTTTGCGGAAGGAGAGGTCGCGCCCACGGGTTGGACGCTTTCCGGCGGGCAGGGAATGTGGGCCGCAGAGGGCCGGGATGACGCGCGTTCAATATCGGTTACGGGAACGGGCGGCACGGAAAACAGCAATTTCTGGGTGTCGGAGCCGCCGGCGTTCGAACCGAACAAGGTGTACCGGCTGCGATTTTTTGCGCGATCCGACGGCGCGTCGTCGGGGGGAACACCGATATCGGGACCTTTCTTCTGCAACCGCGATCTGGGCGGCATTCCAAATACGTGGACGGAATTTATTTCGATATTCGCGGCTCCGGCGAGGATTGATGCCGGGATGTCGCGCCTCCGCTTCGGCCAGTGGGAACGTTCGGACACGGTGTTTTTTGATGCGATCGAATTGGTGCGCGCCGATCCCATCTATATGCGGAAGGACGGGTTCACGCTGGGGGAAGGCGAGCGCATCGCCGGCCACACGTACACGTTTACGGCCCCCTATTACGGCGAATCGCGCAACCAGGCGCGTCCGCTCGTCCGGCACCAAGGGACGTTCAACACGCTGCGCTGGATCTTTCCGGGAACGGACGAGGTGGTCTATCGCCATGAAGTCGGGCGCCGGCAGACCGAAGCGTCGGTCACCGCCGGGACCTGCTGGTACAAGGGCGGGGAGGTGGTGGTCGAGGCTGGACGGGACGGGGAAGTGTGGCAGGAAATCGGCGCAATCCATGAAAAGGCCAGCCGGACCTTCGCGCTTCCGGAATCCTTGTTTCCCGCCGAGACGGTCTGGATTCGGCTGAGACCGCGTCCCGATGGGGAATTGCCGGACGGTGTCAATCCAGGTTCCATGCAGATTGACGCGTACGGGTATCGGGCCACGCTGGAAGGCGCGCCCGTGTATCTGAACGGCGCCACGCGTTTCGCGGCGGTGAAAACGGCCGATCCGCGGTTCGAGGTCAGGCTGACGAATTTCGGCGAATGCGTTCCGGGCGGGGACAATGCATTTGAAGCCGATATTCTGAACACGGGCAACGAGACGATTGCCGCCCGTTCCACGCTGACGTTTGCAGGCCCGGGCGCGGAACCGGAAGAAAACGCCGTTGACGTTGCCATCAAACCGGGCCGGCAAACCATCCGGTTGCCGTACCGTGCGCCCAACGCGGGGAAATACACGGCACGGTTCAGTCTGGGTTCGGGGCTTTCGTATCGGGCCGAAATGGATGTCCGGGTTCCGGACTTGCACGAGGCCTCGTACGGGTGGCGGCTGCCGCAATCGTCGGATGACCTCGGCTTGTGGTGGTGCCGTTCGGGGTGGAAGATCAGCCGGAGGCGGCCCCTGCCGGACGCCGTTTCCGAATATGTATCAATCCAGGCGGCGGCCAACGAGGCCGACGCCGCCCAGATCGTGTTGCGGCCCAACCGGAATATGCAGGGGTTGCGCGTCCATGTGCCGGAACTGCGTGGTCCCGGCGATGCGATGATTTCCGCCGAACGCGTCGAGGTGCTTCGGGTGCGTTATGTGACGGTCGAGCAGCCGACCGATGCCGTCGGCGCGGCGGCGCCGTGGCCGGATCCCCTGCCGCCGTTGAAAGGTCCGCTCGATCTGGAAGCCGGAACAAACCAGCCGCTGTGGATCCGCGTCACGGTTCCCGCCGACGCGCCGGGCGGGGTGTATTCGGGCGTCATTCGGCTGGAAACTGGCGAGTCGCGGATCGAAATCCCCTTGCGGGTGACCGTTTTCGGTTTTGCCTTGCCGGACCGCATGACCTGCACATCGGCGTTTGGATTCTCGCCGAACAGGGTCTTCGTGTATCAAAAACTCGCGACTCCCGAACAGAAGCGGGCCGTGCTCGACATGTATTGGGCCAATTTTGCCGCCCATCGCATTTCGCCCTACGATCCCGCGCCGCTCGATCCCTTCACGGTGACGTGGCCGGTGTTGGGCGACTGGACCGGCCACGGCCTCCGCGATCGAAGCGAACGATTCGCGGGGGAAAGCGCGCTGTTCATCGAGGATGCGAGTCCCACCATGTCCGCGGAACATACCTACGCCAAACATCTGGCTATTTCGTCGCAAGGATTCCGTCTGCGGTTCATGTACAAGACCCGGGAGGCCGGACAGGAGATTCTTGTCACGTTTACGCATTTTGACAAGGACGGAACCTGGATGACCGGCCGCAACAAAGATATTGTCCTGCGGGGTGATGGAACATGGCAGTCGTTTGATGCCGCCATCGAGTCGTTTCCGGAGAATGCGCGGTCGGCGCGGTTCACGCTTCGCCCGGTCCTTTGGGCCGAGGATGGCTCGACCGTGGGTGCGGCGTGGTTCGATGACGTTTCGATACAGGACGCCGCCACGGGCGAAGACCTTGTTTCCGGCGGCGATTTCGAACCGATCGATCCGGGAGCGCTGGTCCCGTCGTTCGACTGGACCGCATGGGACGCGGCCATGACGTGCGCGATGGACACGTATCACTTCAATTCGTTCCGGCTTCCCATCCAGGGCATGGGCGGCGGAACGTTCCACGAGCGCTGGGAACCGAGCCTGCTCGGTTATGGCGAGCATACGCCGGAATACCAAGCGGCGTTTCGCGGCTATTGCCGTTCGCTTCAGGAGCATCTACGCGAAAAGGGGTGGCTGCCCTATTCGTATGTCTACTGGTTCGACGAACCGGAGCCGCGTGACTACGAATTCGTGATGAACGGATTCCGGCGCCTCAAGGATGTCGCGCCGGATTTGCCCCGCATGTTGACCGAACAGGTGGAACCGGCGCTGGTAGGCGGGCCGAACATCTGGTGCCCGTTGACGCCGGCCTACAGCATGGAGGCGGCGGATGCGCGGCGCGCGGAAGGGGATCGTTTCTGGTGGTATGTGTGCTGCGGCCCCAAGGAACCCTATTGCACGCTCTTTCTCGATCATCCCGCGGTCGAACTGCGTGTGTGGCTGTGGCAGACGTGGCAGCGCAAGATTGACGGGATTCTCGTCTGGGAAACCAACTATTGGAACAGCCGTCCGGCCTATCCCGATCCCGATCATCCGCAGAACCCGTATGAGGACACGATGAGTTGGACGGAGGGCTACGGCACGCCGCCCGGCACGAAATTGCCCTGGGGCAATGGCGACGGCCGGTTCATCTATCCGCCGGAAGCCGCGGCGGATGGACGCCCCGCCGATCCGGTCCTCGAAGGCCCCGTGGACAGCATCCGGTGGGAGATGCTGCGCGACGGCATCGAAGATTACGAGTATCTCGCCATCCTCCGGCGCATGATTGATGAACGAGGCCCCGAATTGTCCGGGGAGAAACGCGCGGCATACAGCGCGTTGTTGGAAGTGCCCGCGGACATTACATCCGATCTCACGACCTTTACCCGCGACCCGGAACCCATCGAGAAGCGTCGCGAAACCATCGCACGCGCCATCGAATCCCTTGCGGCGGCCCGGTAACGGAAGCCGCGGCCCGGTTCACGGCGTCCGCGCCGTGCGGAAACCGAGGAACATGAACGCGCGGTCGGGGCGCATGCTGGCCCGGTGCGCCGTGCGACACGCGTCGGCGTCTTGGAACCAACTTCCGCCGCGCACGACGCGTGTGCCGCCATAAGCCGGGCCTGCGGGGTTGGTCTGTTCGTCTTCGGTATACAGCCCATAGCGGTCGCCGCACCATTCGAGCACGTTTCCGCTCATGTCGTAACAGCCGGCGGGGCTGCGCCGGTTCAATGTGCCGTTCGTTCCGTTATAGTAACCGATTGGGGTAGTGTATGGAAACAGAGAAAGACCGATGGGATTCGGGTAATAGGCAGCCTGTCCCTCTTCCATGACGGCATAGTTGCAACGGCTGAAGTCAATGTTGTTGCTTGAAAACCCGTAGATCCAGCGCGACGGGCTAGGCGACGCGTCCCATGCCGCGGCGCGTTCCCATTCGGCCTCGGTCGGGAGCCTGAACCCGTTTGCGCCATTCGGCGCGGGCGACCATGTGGCCAGATTGTAATAGGGCGCCAATCCCTGCGACTGGCTCAGCCGGTTGCAGAACACGACGGCGCCGTACCATGTGACCATGACCACGGGATGGTTTTCCATGGATCGCCCGTCGCGCACCTTCGGCTCGAAGCGGTTCTGTGCAAAGGCGATCTGGCAGTAGCCGCTGCTTGCCGCCAAGACCCGCTTGCCGTAGGCATAGACGTCGCCGCCGGCATAGGCTCCGCCGGTTTCGTTGACAATCAGTCCCTCGTCGAGGAGGGCGTTGAGCGCATCGGCGAATTCTTTATTGGTCACTTCGAATTTGCCGATTTCATAGGCCGACAGCGTCACGCGGTGGCGCGGATATTCGTCTTCGGCGCCGGCTTCGGCGTCGGTGGCGCCCATGTTGAAGGCGCTGGCGGAAATGGAGACCATTTCGCCGGGATGAATGGCGTCGCCCGGTGTGGCGCCGGGCGTTGTCACTGAAATGAATTTTTTCTTGACTCTCGTATGCAAGACGCCGGTGTTGCCCTTGGTTTCGGGCGCCAGCGTTTCAAGGATCAACTTGACGTCGTACTGGTTCGGTTGCGTGTAAACGTGAATCGGATCCTGGACGACGTCGAAACCGTTATCGCCGAAATCCCACCACCAGCGCAGGACGGTTTCGCCGGGGGCGACCTGGGAAATGTCAATGAACTGCACGGTCAACGGCGCCGCGCCGGACACCGGCCACGCCATGAAATCGGGTTTCGTCTTCGGCGTAAACGGACATCCGGCAAACGATACCGTCAAAAACAGACACGCCAAACCCATTGCCGCCCATCGCTTTGTGATTGTGATGCTTTTTTTGGTTTGCATGGCCGATTCTCCCTTCGTTTCGCTTACCTCTATTATAGGCAATATGTCCGGCATGTCAACCCGGTATGTTTTTCTACGCATTTTTCGGATGACCGGGCAGGCCGCCCCGCTTGCGATGGGCGGGTAAAAATTGAAGTCAGGGGCATCCGTATGCTACGATACTCTGCTGTGAATGGGGAGATCTGTCTCTACAGAAACAGGTTTCCGGACGATAAACCACGGGCAACCGTATGTTTGAATCATTAAGCAAAAAACTGGAAGGCGTCTTCAAGGATATTCGCGGTCTGGGCAAACTGACCGAGAAGAACATGAAGGACAGCCTCCAAGCCATCCGGATGGCGCTGCTCGAAGCCGACGTCAATTACAAGGTCGTCAAGCAGTTTATCCAGGACGTGCAGGATGCCGCCGTCGGGCAGAGGGTGCTCGACAGTATCCATCCGGGCCAGCAAATCGTCAAAATCGTTCACGATGAACTGGTCAAGATCATGGGCGGCAAAAACGAGCCGCTCCGCATTTCGCCGAATCCGCCCACGATTATCATGATGGTCGGCCTCCAGGGGCAGGGCAAGACGACGACGGCCGGCAAACTGGCGCGCCTGCTCAAACAGAACGGCCATCATCCGTTGCTGGTCGGCGCGGATGTGTATCGCCCCGCCGCCATCCGGCAGTTGGAGGTCGTGGCCGGGCAGGCCGGCGTTGAATGTTTCAGCCTCGGCGAACATGCCAATCCGGTTGACACGTGCGTCATGGCGCGCGGCGAGGCGCAGATGCGCAATTGCGACGTGATCATCCTCGACACGGCCGGGCGTCTCCATGTGGACGAACAGATGATGGGCGAGGTCCGCCAAATCCACAAGTCCGTTTCGCCGCATGAAATTCTGTTTGTCGCCAACGCGATGATCGGCCAGGACGCGGTCAACGCGGCCAAGGAATTCCACGAGGCCCTCCCGTTGACGGGCGTGATCCTCACGCAGTTGGACGGCGACGCACGCGGCGGCGCGGCGATCAGTCTGATTACGGTGACGGGCTGTCCGATCAAGTTCGTCGGCACGGGGGAACGGCTCGACGCTCTCGAACCGTTCCATCCGCGGCGTATGGCGGATCAGATTCTGGGCATGGGCGACGTCGTGTCGCTTGTCGAGCGCGCGCAGCAGGTCGTGGATCGCGAACAGGCGCAGAAATTCCAAGAAAAGGCCCGCAAGGCGACATGGGATCTCGAGGATTTCCTGCAGCAGATGCAGCAGGTCAAGAAGATGGGGTCCATCGGCGATCTGATCAAGAAGATTCCGGGCATGAGCAAACTGATGCCGCAAGGCGCGGAATTGCCCGAAGACGAACTCAAATACACCGAGGCGATCATTTATTCGATGACGCCTTACGAGCGGCGTCATCCGAACATCATCAACGGCAGCCGGCGTCGTCGGATCGCCGAGGGCAGCGGAACTTCCGTGCAGGATGTCAACGCCGTTCTGAAAGATTTCGAGAAGATGCGCAAGATGGTCAAGCAGATGATGAAGAATGTTCCCCGGGGCAACAAGGGCGCCTTCCCGCCGATGGCGCCCCCGCCGGGGATGGGTTTTTAGCGGCGGACCCGAAAAGGGTTGGTCCGGGCGAATCAGCCAGATGGCGAGACCGCGCGGCGGTTTCGATAGCGAGTACGGTTACGAGCACGAGCACGGGCACGACAGCAGTGCGCGCAGGTTCTGCCGGACGGCGTACTTGGGCGATGATGAAAGGAGAGCAATGGCAACGGTAATTCGGATGAAGCGGGGCGGGCGCACGCATGCGCCGTATTATCGGGTGGTCGTGATGGACTCACGCAGCCGCGGCCGTGGCCGCGAGGTGGATTCCATCGGATATTATCACCCGTGCGCCCATCCGGCGCCGGTGTCGGAAGTGGACACCGAAAAAGCGCTGGCATGGCTGGCGCGCGGCGCACGGCTGACCGACACGGTCAAGGACGTCTTCTCGAAAAAGGGCATATTGGCGGCGCATGTGGCCGGCAAGCCGGCGGAGGCGCCCGTGCCCGAAGCGACGGAAGCGGTAAACGAAACCGCGGCGGAATAGTGCCGTGAAAGAATTGATTGAACTGATCGCGAAGAAACTAGTCGCGCATCCGGACGAGGTCCAGGTGACCGTTACGGAAGGCGAAGAGGGCGAAACGATCGAACTGCGCGTAAATCCCGAAGACATGGGCCGCGTAATCGGCAAGGCGGGACGCACGGCCAAGGCCATCCGTGCCTTGGTGAATGCCGCCGCGTCCAAAGCCGGCAAACGCGTGTCGTTGCAGATTGTCGAGTAGCCCGCGCGAGGCGTATCGGCCATGACGGCCCGGCGAACCGAGATCGGCAAGGTGCATTCGGTCAACCCGCCCAAGCGCGAGTTGCGGATTCGGCCGTTCTCCGGTGAAATACCGCCGGATGTGGCGTGGTTGTACGTAGCCGGCGCGGCGGGCGTCGAAACGCGGTACCGGGTCGAGCGGATTGACGGCGACCGGGTGATTTTGACGGCCGGCGTGACGCGCGACGCCGTGGCGCAATTGCGCGGCGCAACGGTTTGCGCGGATGTTGATGTGACGGCGGCGGATGGCTGGCAGAACCGCTTGGCCGCCCTTGAAGGATTTGCCGTGACGGACGAGGCGGATGTCCGCCTGGGAACCGTGGCGGCGGTGTATGCGACTGGATCGAATGCGGCGATCGAAGTGGCCCGGACGGACGGCGGAAGCCTGATACTGCCGGCCATTGATCGCGTGATAGTTTCAGTGGATATGGAACGGGGCCGCGTGGCCGTGAAGGACATTGCCCTGTATGCAGTTGAATCGTCGAATCCGCGCACAGATGTGCGGTAGCACATGGTTGTGCTCGTAATCGAGGTGAATTTTCAATTACGAGCGCGAACCTGAGCGCGAGCACGAAGAAGGTGAAGGAGCGATGCGGATTGATGTCCTGACGTTGTTTCCGGAACTAATCGAGGCCGGCGTCGGCGTGAGTTTGCTGGGCAAGGCGATCCAGGAAGGGATTCTCGAAGTCGTTGCGACCCAGATTCGGGATTTTGCGACGGACCGGCACCGAACCGTTGACGATGCGCCTTATGGCGGCGGCGCGGGCATGGTCATGAAGTGCGAACCGATTTTTGCGGCGGTTGAAAGCCTGCGCGACCGAAACTCGCTGGAACGGATCATCTTGTTGTCGCCGGCCGGGCGGCGGCTCGATCAGCAGGTCGTCCGCGAACTGGCTTCGGCGCGCGATATGGTGTTGTTGTGCGCGCGGTATGAAGGCGTGGACGAGCGGGTTCGGACGGGTTTGTGCACGGACGAGATTTCGATAGGCGATTACGTGATCAGCGGCGGCGAAGTGGCGGCGCTGGCGATCATCGAGGCCGTGAGCCGCATGCTTCCGGGTGTCGTGGGCGCGTGGGAATCCGTCGCCACGGACTCGTTTTATGACGGCTTGCTGGGATTTCCCCAGTATACCCGGCCGCCGGAATTTCGCGGCATGGGCGTGCCGGATGTATTGGTGTCGGGCCATCATGCGGCGATCGAACGGTGGCGCCGAAAACAGGCGCTGCGGTTCACGCGTGAACGGCGGCCCGATTTGTTGATGAATTGTACTGAAGCGGACAAGGCCCTTCTCGCCGAAATCGAGCGGGAAGAGGCGGAACGCAAAAGGGAGATGGAACAGTGAAAGCGTTAGCGGAACTTGGCGCCGCCCAGAAAAAGCCGGCGGATAAACTTCCCCAGTTCAACATTGGCGACACGGTGCGCGTGCATTTCCGGATTGTCGAAGGCGAAAAGGAGCGCATTCAGGTCTTCGAGGGCGTGGTGATAGGGCGCAAGGGCAAGGACACGCCCCATGCGAATTTCACGGTTCGCCGCGTGGCCTTCGGCGAAGGCGTCGAGCGCGTGTTTCCGCTGCATTCCCCGCGGGTCGAAAAGGTCGAAGTGACGCGCGAGGG
Source organism: Candidatus Hydrogenedentota bacterium (assembly GCA_035450225.1). Classification (NCBI taxonomy): domain Bacteria; kingdom Pseudomonadati; phylum Candidatus Hydrogenedentota; species Candidatus Hydrogenedentota bacterium. The sequence continues at coordinate 9,963 of DAOTMJ010000047.1, read as the reverse complement.
CAGCGTCCGCCGCGCGAAACTGTATTACCTGCGCGAACGGTCGGGCAAGGCGGCCCGCGTCAAGGCGAAAGGCCGCGCAACGAAAAAGGCCCCGGCGGACACGCAGCAGTAGCCGTTTCACGAACACGGCCAAGGGGCGGCCATGGCCCGCCCGTTTGGCGCCCGGTGGGACTTGGCGGCATGCGGCACACAGGCGACATGATGGCGTACGAAGCGGAAGCCATGTCCAACGGCTTTCGTCGTGTCGCGGGTGTGGATGAAGCCGGGCGCGGACCGCTTGCGGGACCGATCGTCGCGGGGGCGGTGATTCTTGCCGAGCCCATCGAGGGTCTGAACGATTCGAAACAACTCACCGCCCGCCGGCGCGAAGAACTGTTTGCACAATTGCACGAGGGCCGGCACGTCATCGGCGTGGGTATCGTCGAAGCCGCCGAGATTGACCGGCACGGTATCCAGACCGCCAACTATGCCGCCATGGCCCAAGCCGTCGCGGCGCTTGATTCGCCGCCCGATTTTCTCCTTGTGGACGGGTTCGCGATTCGCGGATGCGTCATGCCGCAGAAGGCCATCATCAAGGGCGACAGCCGTTCATTCTCGATTGCCGCGGCCAGTATCATTGCAAAGGTGACACGGGATCGGATCATGGACGATCTCGACGCGCAATACCCCGATTATGGTTTCGCGCGGCACAAAGGGTATGCTACACGCGAGCACTTGGACGCGCTACGGCGTCTGGGGCCGTGTCCCGCGCACCGGAAGAGTTTTGCGCCGATATGCCGGCCGCCGGCGCCGGGCGATTTGTTCGAGTAGATGGAGCCTACGACATGAGATGCCCGGCCAACAGGCACGGAGCCTATTTCCTGATTGCGTTGTGCGCGGTGTGCGGATGCAACGGCGGATGGCGGGAAGGCCTCGCGGCGCTGATGGATCGCGAAGCGACGATGGCGCCGCCGCCGCGTTCGGAGGCATACAGCCGTTTTCTGGCAGGCACGCTGTACGAGCGCAAAGGGCAGCGGGCCAAGGCCATCGCCGAAATGCGCGCCGCCTCCGACCTCGCACCCGATTCCGTCGCGCTGAGCATTCAACTAATCCGGTTCTATCTCGACGGGCAGGATTACGCCAATGCGCGCATGATGGCGGAGCGCGCCCTGCAACAGGCGCCCGGAAACGCCAACCTGTGGATTCTCCTGGGGGAAATCCTGCACCAGTCGAATGATCCCGAAAAGGCGATCGAGTGCTTTCAAAAGGCATTGGAAATCGATCCCGAAAATGCGCTCGGCTACGGCGCGCTCGTCTCCGCGCAGGAGACCGCCAACGACGCCGTCGGCGCCGCCGAGATTTACCGCGGCTTGGCAAAGCGCGTGCCGGACTCGCCCGGCATTCAATTTCAACTCGGCCTGAGTCTTGCCCGCATCAACGACGGCGACGGCGCCCGCGCGGCGCTCCAACGGGCCCTTGAACTCAAGCCGGACCTTGTCCGCGCGCATTACATCATCGGCGTCATCGAACTCGACGCGAACCGCAACGAACAGGCCGCGGAACACCTCGCCCAATACGTCGCGGCGGCGCCGGACGACGCGCGCGCCCGCGAAAACCATGCCGGGGCGCTGGCTCGCCTGAAACGCTATGGGGACGCGGCGGATCAGATGATAGCCGTTCTCGGCATGACGGGCGCCGAACCGCGGCATTATCTCGAGGCCATGTATTTGTTGATGCGCGCGGGGAGGCATCGCCAAGCCGACGAATTCATCCCGCCGGAGGGTGCGCCCATTTTGGGATCGTTTCTACGCGCCCTCGCGCGCAAGGGAATGGGCGAGCCGTATCTGCCGGTGCTCGAATCGCTCGACGCCATCGAAAGCGACGCGGGGGAGGAATGCGTCAGCCACCTGAACGAGATGATGACGCTTTTCGGCAAGGAAGACATGGGATCCTGGCTGGCGGCCGCGCTTGCGGAAACCGGATTCGCCGGCCGCACCACGGACATCATTCTCGGCCGCGTCTATCTGGCCATGGACCGCAACGAGGAGGCCGAGAAGGTCTTGCTGGGCGCCTTGGACCAATACGGATCCGATCCGGCCATCCATTATACGCTGGCGATCGTCTACGACAATTTGAAGCGTCTGCCGGACACCGAAAAACACCTGAAGGCCTGCCTTGAAATACGGCCGGACGATCCGGAAATACTGAATTTTCTGGGCTACCTCTACGCCGATCACAACATCAATCTCGACGAGGCCGAGAAACTGCTCAAGCGGGCTGTCGAACTCGATCCGGGCAGCGGCTATTATCTGGACAGCCTCGGCTGGGTATATTACCGGCGCGGCCAGGCCGACAAGGCCATCGAACTGATTCGCAAGGCCATCCTACTGATGGACAGCGACGACGCGGAACTCCGGAACCATCTGGGGGACGCCTATCTTCTCAAGGGCGACACGGCGCGGGCGCTGGCCGAGTGGAGGCACGCCGAGCAACTCAACCCGAAACTGCCCGGGCTTCGGGAAAAAATCGAAAAACACCTGAAACAGGACGGACAGGGCGAAACGAAACCCGGCAAGGGTGCAGGCGGTCAATAAAACGTGCGCCGCTCCGGCAACGTAAAGGATGACATCATGTGCAAGCGCAACCTACCCCTTGCGATCGGCCTTTGCATCGTTCTTGTGTGTCTGGCCGCTTTCCCGGAGCCCCCTTCGGCAACGAACGCCACGATGGAAACGTCCGCGGCGGCCAACCGCAGCGAAGCCCTTCTCGGTTCGACGAGCGAGACGTCCGGCGAGCGCACGCTGCCTGCGGACCACTGGCTCGTCGGCACGAGCCACGTCAAGGATATGTTTCCGGCCATCATCGCACCGGAATCTCCGCGCAAGTTGCTCGCCGAATACGGCCCCGCGTATCTCGAACAGATCGGCGAGACGCGCGTGCTGCACCTGAAAGGCACGCACCGCGAGATGGGCGTCCAGCATGGCGCGCTGTTGAAGGACGAGATTCTCGTCGGCGCGAAACTCATCCAGACCGTCGGCGCGGTGACGTGGGAGAAAAATTTCAAGGCGAGCAGTCGCGAAGCGTGGCAACGGACTAGCCCCTTTATCCCACAGAAATACAAGGACGAAATCGCCGGCATGGCCGAGGCGACCGGTCTGCCCGTTGAGGAGGTGGAGGATTTCACCATCTTCCCGGAACTGTTCCATTGCAGCGGATTCGCGGTATGGGGCAAGGCCACGGCGGATGGTTCGCTGATGCACGGGCGCGTGCTCGATTACATGCGCGAGGTGGGCCTTGACCGCTGGGCGCTCATCATCATCCAGGAACCGGAAGGCGCGAACGCGTTTGTCAATGTCGGCTATTCGGGAACCATCGGCAGCGTGACGGGGATGAACGCGCGGCACGTCGCCATCGGCGAAATGGGCGGCGGCGGCGCGGAGAAATGGGACGGCATGCCGATGACGCTCCTCGTGCGCGAGTGCCTCGAAACCGCAGAAACCCTCGACGACGTCAAGCGAATCATGTCCGACACACCGCGCACCTGCGAGTATTATTACGTCGTCAGTGACTCGAAAGCGGACGGCGGGCGCGGTTCCGCCGTCGGCGTGGCGGCATGGCCCGGCAAGATTGAATTCATCGGGCCGAACGTGTTTCACGAGTTGCTGCCAAGGCCGCTCGAAGACGCCGTGATGCTGTCCGCGGGCGACCGCTACCAGTGCCTCGCGAACCGCGTCGAAAAGATGTACGGCAAGATTGATGTCCAAACGGCCCTCGACATCATGGCCCGCGGCGTTTCGATGTCCAGCAACATGCACAACGCTCTTTTCAAGCCGGACACGCTCGAACTGTGGGTGGCGAACTCGACCCTGCGGGATCCCGCCTGCAACCGGCCCTACATGCGCTACGATCTGCGCGCGCTTATGGCGGACAAGCCCCGCTGATCGTTGGCGCCTGCGAGCACCGGTATTTCGGATCCTGCCGTAACTCCGCAATCAATGCCTCAATAGGATTCTGTAATGCGTTCAACCGGAAAAAGACCTTTTTCGGGTAATTGCAGCCTGCAACAAGGTTCGAAAATCCGGTATTCTCAACGTTTGTGTATGTCTCCGCGCCAACGAAAAAAACACGGAGAGGAACGATGGTTGCGCCGACAGGCATTTGAGGCAAATCGCCCAATTATTGAAGTTCAACCCGAAACGCGGCTGGAACGGTATACAGGCAGCGGTCCGCATCTTGCGTGTGGATCGCGGGGTTTATGGGCCTATTGTAAAGTCTTTCGGAGTGTTGGTAAGATGCCGTTGTAAGAAACAAGCGGGCCTTGCGCCCCGATTTTCGTCTTGAACGTTTTGGAGGAGACGACGCCGTGCAACAGTCGGTGTTTCCATTCAAATTTCCGGAAACCACGCAGGCCGCGGTCGCATGGATTTGTGGGGCTTTTCTCGCCACATTCATCCTGATTACCGTCATAGAAGCCCTTCGCCGTTGGATGAACCGGCGCATGCAGATCCGGGCCGAATGGCGGGTTGTGGACAACATGATGCGCGAACGGGGATTTTCCGGCGAGGAGCAGAATTTACTGCGTTCGATGATTCAGGCCTATTCGCCCAAAACCCCGCTGCCCGCCCTCACCACCCGCCGGAATTTCGACGCGTGCGTCGAACAGAAAATGGACGCCTTGTTTTCCTCGGGCGACATGGATCGCTTCGAGAAGGTCGGCATCATGCTGCGCGACCTGCGCGTCCGCCTGGGTCTCGATTATATCGCTTACGGCATGCGCATCTTTTCGACGCGCGAATTACATGTCGGCCAAATGCTCTGGATTGCCCCGGCGGGCAAGGGGCCCACGTGGACCAAGTGCCTTATCTCCGCGATTGACGAGGCGTATTTTTATGTCGCGCCCAAGGACAAGGACGCCCCCCTGCCGGCGTTGGGCAACGAAGTGCGGTTTCATCTCTGGCGCGAGAACGACGCCCGGTACGAGTTCGCGGCCAAGCGCATGCGGGCAAATGAATCCGAAATTCCTTGGACGATTCTGCATACGCGGGGTCTCAACCGCATCCAAGCGCGCAACTTTTACCGCATCCGGTTTCACCAAGAGGCCACGGTGGGCATCCTGGCCGCGTATGGGGAAGAGGATGCCGTGGCCGGATTGCGTCCGCGCAGGGTCGTGACGCGGTTTGGTGGAACCCTGACCAGTCTTAGTGCGGGCGGATTCGCGTTGGTGACGCAACATGCGATTCGCGAGGCCACCCTGATCCGCACCCGGATTGCCGTGCCCGGATCGCCGCCGTTCGAGGTCGAGGCGGAAACCGTGGGCGTGGAGCATATTTCCGGTCGGCAGCACTTGGTGCGCGCCCGGTTTACCGCCATAACGGAAGACAACCGCGACATCATCGCGAAATATGTCTTGCAGGCTCAACGGCCACGGTCCGGATCGATCGAGCCCCAAGAACCCGAGGCGCCGGAGACCTCTTCGGAGGACGTGACGGAGTAGGCCCGGTGGACATCCTCCTGCAAGCCGTTCAAGCCGTTCAAAAAAACGTTTCGGCACTGGGCCTTTACCTCCTGTGCACCGTTCCGGCCAGCGCGCTGGTCCTTGCGGGAAATGTATGGATGGGCATGGAAGGCGATTCCGGGGCCGCCGTCAGCGGAACATTGGTGGCCTATCAGGCCGGCAGCGATGCGTTTCTAATTGCGGCATACGCCTTGGCCCAATCGCTGGCCTTCTCACGCATGGGCCGCCAAATTGACCGGCCGATCTGGAAATGTCCGGGCGATCGGGAAGCCATCAGGCGCTATTTTCCCCTTTGGATCATCCTAAACATCGTGGCCGTCGGCTCCCAACGGCTGGTTGTATGGCTGCCCGCCCTGATGGACGATGAATCGGCGGCCATGCCGGTGTTCTGGCTGATGGCCATCGTCATGGCCGTCTACCTGCCGGTCGGCGCGGCCGTCATGTTTGCCGGAAAACCCGATTGGCGACAATTGGGAGAAGCGCTTGCGCCCTTGGGCCGCCAATGGACAAAAACCTTGTCCATCTGTTTTTTCAGCGGGGTGATCTATTTTCTGCTTGTCATTCTCATCCTTCAAAACCAGTCGCAAAACTGGATCCACCCCGTCATAGACGTCATTTCAGGCTATTTTGATTGCGTCATTTTCTGCGCGACGTGGCTCCTCTGCATGCTTGATCGCCAGATGCCCCAAGAGGATGATCTCGATTATTTTTGATTCCGGAACGGGCCGTTGAACACCGGGCGATAGATCACGTTACAAGCCTTTGGGTTCTAAGGACGAATTCGCGAGCGGACACGTTGCGGCAGCAATGACGGGGCCATCAACAGAATCGCGGCAATCAGGGCGGCCAAACCCTGGGATGTTGACGCGGGCATGTTCGCTAGTTCTTCGGGATTCCATGCGGCGGCGGTAATATTCAAGGGTCTTTCCGCCTTGTTTGCAAGGAATTGCGCATCCGCGACCGATGCGTCGGGAGGCAGGAAATAAATGCGACGCGAAAGCGAAAATAGCGAATAATACACGAGGTAAGGATCGGTGTTGGGAATAAACTGGTCGAACCAGTGCCCGCTCGATCCGAAGGCATAGGCATCCCCGGTGCATTGGCGGACGGTTGGCGCGGCGTCGTCGAGATAATAACTGGTGGGGACGTAGCCTGCGATATCGGTTTCAAAGAGGTGCCACATGACCAGCGTGCCCTGCGGGCCGCTTACCATTTCCCAGCGCAACGGCCCCGGAGGCACCACGTCGGGCACGCCGTCAATAACGACGCCCGACGGCAGGTTGTTGTTCGAATACGTCATGCCTTGTGCGGCGGGCGAGTAGTCAAAAAAGTCCAGTACGCTGTCAATCGAATGAACCCGCAGCCACGTGGTGATGATCTGTTGCTGTTCATAGAATATATTCTGACGCTGCGTTCGCGGTCCGCTGTTCGCGCCGACATAATTGCGGATGACGCGGATCGGTCCCGCCCGGTTCGCGACGAACGCGCCTTCCCATTCGCAGAACGTGTCCTCGGAACGGGTGCATTTGCCCGGGGCAAAAAGGTTTTTATGGCGGTCGAGGATGTTCACGCCGGTGGCCGATCCCGCGAAAATGCGCAGACCGTCCGATTTCCACCGATCACAGAAATGCCACTGGTAATAGGGCGTGGTGATGGTGGTGTCTTCGGGATTTGGACCGGGAATGGCGTAAGTGGTTTTATAGTCGCCCGACAAGAGGTTGAAATTGTAGTTGACATACTGCGCGCCAGCGCCCGGATCGAGCGTCCCGTCATGTCGAAACAAGTAAACATAGCCGGGTTCGCCGCCCAAGGGGTCTGTAATCGTTATCTCGACGCCCGTTCCGTAACGGACGTGGTCGGGAAGGGAAATCGGTTCCGTGTTGCGCGCGCCCGCATCCTTGGCCATGAATACGATTTCATCGTCCGCGTCCAGAGCCGGATCGGGATCGGGCCCGGTGTGGGTGCCGGCGTCCACATAATCGAGCCGCCTGAAATCCCCGAAAAACCAGTTGCCATTATAGACATCGGTAAAATCAATGATGGCGCGCTCGTCCACCTGCACCGGAATCTGCCGCCATTCACCCTCATACCGGAACGCGGCGATGTCGCCCGGCGCAAGTCCCATAAGTGATGGCGTCTGCGATCCGGTAAGGATCACCGGATCCATGGGGCGATCCAGAGCGGATGCGTTCAAACAAGTGGCCGCGGCCCATAGAATCGTCGCCCCCCACGAAATCCACGAAAACGCCGGCGTTGTCGGATATACGTACCCCGCGCCGGTTCCATTTTCATGCCGCGCACGAAGAGTGCAGACATGAAAACACATTGCGGACGGACCCATGGGCTGGCCCTCCAAGCCTCTTGATCAACATTGCACGCATCCAGTGTACCAGAAATCGCTTGAAGCATACATGCTCCAAAGACGGATTCCCGCCGTGGGCCAGGCGGATATTATGGATTCGGTGCTTTTTTAGCCTTCACGGGACACACCTGAAGCATTCGGATTCCATAACCGAATTTGGGGTAAAATGATTGGCGTTGTGGAATTGGTTTTGCACAACCGTCGAGGTAGAAAATGCCGCGAGCAGGGAAACGCGAAATATTCGCAAAGGCGGACCCTCGTGTCTCCGACCTTTTTGGCCTTTGGCCTGGACCCGCGGCGGCCATGGGAGGCAAGTCGCGATGAATGAATCCGAAAAAAGGCATTGGCTGTTTCGCGCGCATGTGGTTGACCGCGCGGGCGCGTTGACCAGCATTGCATCCGCCTTCAGCAACGAGGGAATCAGCATAGACACCGTGGTCGGCCACGGCGTCGAAGAACAGGCCCACGTGGACGGCAGCGTGGTCCTGACTTTTTTCTGCACGGAACAGGAGCGGGACATCATGGTCCGCAAGATTCGGCGGCTGAGCAAGGTCATGGATCTGGAAGAGCATCCCTACGATTCACGGCGCCTGCGCAAGTCGGCGATTCTGATGACGTCGCGTCGGCTTACCCCGCGTGATGTGGCTGGCGACGAGACTTTTCTTACCTGCGAACTCGTGGACACGACGCCCGAAGGCTGGACCTATTTCCTCGCCGGTTCGCCGAAGGAACTCCAGCCTGTTCTCACCCGCCTCGAATCCGAGGGGATCGTCAAGGACATCGTGTATTCCGTCCTCGGATTGTAAAAATTGGTTTGGCTGTCGGGTGCAAGGTGTTTCGCGCGACGTATTCCGCCCGGTGGTGAATAGTGATACGACCTTCCCGTTTACCTCTTTCCCGCGAAAGAGACTATCGGGAAAAACCTGTTTCGACCCGTAATCGGCCGTTGGATCGTTTTATCTTGAGAGTACCGAGTTCTTGAGACAAAAAGATGAGAATTTCCACGAAGATTGGCGTTTCCGGGCCATTTCATGTCGGATCGGGCAACGAGATCTTGTGTTGAAATTGAAAATGGCCGCTTGGTAGCGCCGATTTCCAAATCGGCATGTCGTCCTGAGTTCAACATTGGGACACCCGATCAAGTGAAAAGGTCGTACAGCCGCTGCTGTTCCTCGTCCATCTGCAACAACGTTCGACGTTCTTGCGGGTCGTTGGGCAGGCGGAAGGTCAACTCGTACATGGTCTGGGTTAGTTCAGCCGCGCATTGGGGGCTGATCGCGACCTTGGCAAGATGTAGGCGGCGTTCAAGTTCCTTGTAAATGGTGTAGGCGACGAAGGCCACAAGTACGTGGGCTTCAATGCGACGACGTCGGCGGTGGTGCATGGGCCGAATGCGCAGGTCCGTCTTGGAGATACGGAAGGCCTTCTCCACCTGCCACAGTGGGCCGTAGTTCTCAATCACCGCCTGGGGTGGCCGATCGGTGTTCGTCAGGTAACCCTTCAGGCCGTCCCACCGGCCCGCAGGCCGGCGCAGCGCCGAAGGAGCTCCTCCTGGACGGCTTGCGTTTCGTTGCGCATGCGAGCGGCGACAATGAACGGGTATTGTTCGCCGTCGAGCGCATCCAGGTTCGCACTGGAGGATTTCCGCGCTCATCCCGCCGGCGCCCAAGCCCGATACGTCTTGTTTGTCTTCCCGGTGCAATACCGTCAACGTCACCGACACCTTCCGGCACGCCGAAAGCGGTTTGCCCGGCCCCTCGTCCGCCCGTACGCAACTATACCGTAATTGCCCGTCCAGCACCGGCGTCAATTCCGGATCCGAGAAATACACCTCCTCCACACTGGCGACCAGCGCCTCCGCCTCCCACTTCGACAACCCCGCCCCCACCATTGCCTCCGTCAACATCCGCGCACTTTGGCGCTTCATCGCCATCCGCTGCGCTTGTGCATCCCTTCCGCTCGTGCTACACTTATCCATGGCATTGCCTCCCGTTGGTTGATTGCTACGGAACACAATGCCACGGCGGGTTTCCAATGGGGAAACCCGCCTCTTTTGTGTGCCAAGCATGGCGCGAATCTAAGGGGCGAAAGTCCCCTGCAAGCCCTG